>JAOASC010000016.1:300000-588242 GCA_025210295.1 Flavobacteriales bacterium
AATTATGCTCGTTGCTGGTCAATACCCTGAATTTGATGACCGTACAGCAGTTAATGAACTTCAATGGATTCAATACCAATTAGACAATGCTCAATCCGTGGAGGAAGTGATAAAAAATGATCAATTAATTCGCATTAGCAAAATCAATCAAAATTTGCATTTTCTTGTATGTGATAAAGAAGGAAATATCGCTGTCATTGAATTCGATAGCAAAGGGATAAAAGTATATAAAGATCAGTCACTACCTTTTCCTGTTCTTGAAAACGACACTTATTCTACTTCACTAAGAAAAAATAAACAACAACAATCTTGTCGTTTTAATACTGCTATATCGATGTTAGATAACTACCAACATTCATCTCATGAAAATGCTGTTGATTACGCTTTTAACATATTAAACAAAGTAGCTCTAGATGGTTCTTGGTCTATTGTTTACGACATTAAGAACATGGAAATTCATTACAAAACAGCATCTAAACAAAACATCAAAAAAATTAAATTCAATTACTTTAATTTGAGCTGTATTGCTCCTGCATTAATATATGACTTAAAAAGAAATCAAGCAGGATGGGTTCATGAAAATTTTATCCCATTTACTGATAATTTTAATCAAAAGCAATTTAATGCCGCCATAAAAAGTAATGCGATTCGACTTCCTCAACCTATTTTACAGCAATTTTATAATTACAATGCTACTTGTAACTGTAAAGAATAGCTAATTTTGTCAATTCTTAATTTACAAAGACAAAAAGTTATGATTAGATCGGCAAAGGTAGAAGATGCAGAGGTTATTGCTCATATTTATAATGTATATGTAAGACAAGGAACATCAACAATGGACGCTGAAAAAACAGCTGATGACATCCAAAGCTGGATGAGCCAATTTAGCGAACGAGAAGGGATTTTTGTATTGGAGGAAAATGATACCATAAAAGGTTGGGCGATTCTTAAAAAATATTCAGATAGATACGGTTATCGTTTTGCTTGTGAGACTTCAATATATGTACACAACAATTATTTAAGAAAAGGGATTGGAGATCTGCTGAATACTTTTATTATTGAAAAAGCAAAAGCATTGGCGTACAAACATATGACAGCCAAAATCTTTTCAATTAACCAAGCTAGCATTCGGTTCTTTGAAAAATATGGTTATACCATCGTAGGGCAACAAAATAAGATTGGATTTCGTAATGAACAGTGGATTAATATTGTAATTATGGAAAAATTACTTTAATAAGTACCGCTTCACCCAGTGTTGAAAGACCACCAAAGCCCAAGTTGAAGAAACAGCATCTTTTGGACTTTTACTATGTAATAGCTGCTCAATTTTAGCTACTTCCCCCCAATTTAAAAAGCCTTGAGCTTCTATTAACTCTTGATTAAACACATTTTGTTTTAAATAAGCTGCCATTTCATTTTTAAACCATTTTAACAAAGGAACTTCAAAACCATGTTTAGGTCTATGGAATAGCTCTTCAGGTAATTCAGCTTTAAAAGCATCTTTCAATATTTTCTTTCTAGAAGACGCATCAATCTTATAATCCTCAGGTAAAGAAAATACATATTCTACTAAATCATGTTGTAGAAAAGGTGTTCTTACTTCTAAACTATTGGCCATACTCATACTGTCTACTTTTCTGAGCATATCGTTGGTTAAGACCAAGTTAAAATCAGCATATAATACCGCATTCATTGAATCAATTTCAAATGGTAAAAGTGTACTATTTCGTTGACCAAATGTCAAATTATCTTTTACCAAGCTATTGGCTTTTTTTTCTTCCATAAAGGATGCCCAAGCTATATAACGATCTCTTTGAGATAGCGATAATCCCTTAGCATATTTATCTAACTGACGGGCTAAATTCCCTAACTTATTTTGTCTAGATTGAGGAATCAATTGATAGAATGGTTTTCCTGTTTTAATTAAGGTATTTTTAAGCGATTTTTGGCTCGCTATTCTCAATGCTTCATGCTTGTTATAACCACTAAATAATTCATCTGCCCCATCGCCAGATAAAGCAACAGTGACTTGCTCTTTAGTATATTTACTCAATAAAAAAACGTTAATAGCAGAAGAATCAGCAAATGGCTCATCGATATAATCTAATACCTGTTCGAAATGTTCGTATAGGTCGTTATTTGACAATGAAAATACAGTGTGTTCCGATTTTATTTTATTAGCAACCAATCGTGCATATTTGGTCTCATCAAAATACGGTTCGTCTTTAAATCCAATGGAAAAAGTATGTAAGTTTTTGGTCAAACGAGACGAAATTGTTGCAATAATACTCGAATCGATTCCACCACTTAAAAAAGAGCCTATGGGAACATCAGCTACCATTCTTTTTTCTACAGAAGATGCTAATAACTCTCGAACTTTTTTCTTAGCTACAGCATAAGAATCTTGGTTAGGTTCTTGGTTAATATAGTAGGTATAATAACGCTCTATTTTTACTGAATCTCCCTTGATTTCGATAAAATGTCCAGGTAATAGTTTTTTAACATTTGTAAAAATAGTATTGGGCTCGGGAATATAATTAAATTGAAAAAACTGAGTTAAAGATGCTCGATCAACTGTTTTATCAATTGGAAATTGAAGAATAGCTTTCATTTCAGAGCTAAAAATAAATTGCTCTTTATCTTGATAATACAATAAGGGTTTTATTCCAAAACGATCTCTTGCAATAAAATAAGTTTCTTCTTCTTTATCGTAAATACAAAAAGCAAAAAAACCATCTAAATCCTGCAAGGCTTCTTTCCCTTTTTGGATGTATAAGTGTAATAGAACTTCAGTATCAGATTGAGTCGAAAATACTACACCTTTATTTTCGAGTCTTTTTTTGATTTCAAGATAATTATAAATTTCACCATTAAAAACAATAGTATAACGACCTGTAACATCCGACATCGGCTGATTCGCTCCATTCGTGGTATCAATTATTGACAAACGTGCATGCCCAAGCCCACCTGAGGAAGTGGTATAACTCGCTGCGAAGTCTGGTCCTCTTTTATTTAATTGTTGGATGGCTTCTTGTAGGCTTTCCACTTTCCTATCCTGCCCTTCAAAAACAATATTACCTACTATACCACACATACAATTATACTATCAGTAAATCTTAAAATTTTCGTGTCAATTTTTTAATAAACTCTTTTTTTCTAAAACGTAAAGCGCTCCAATCTTCATCAATCGCTACCATTCTAACTCCCAATAGATCTTTGGCTTTAAATTGATCCCAACCATTATCTCGATTAAAATCACAGGTATATTTTTTAGAAGTGCCTTTAGGGTAACACATCCATACTTTTGCATCTCCCTCTAATTTATTCTCTAACTGTGCTGCAATTTGATCTACTTCAGTTTTTTTTGTTACAAAAGCAATAACAAAAGACGTTTTTTCTATAGCCTCTATTTTCGTTTCTAATACACAGTTCTCAGGCAAATTCTCCAATACAGATTCAAAAGATTGAGGAGCATTAATTGCTACAACTAGTGGCTCTTCTCTATAATTTAATTTCTTTAAAACGGGATGCATTCTTATTTACTTTTTTGTGAAACAGTATCAATGACTTCATGAATTATAGCCGCTGTTTTACGAACTTCTTCTAATGTAATCGTTAAAGGTGGTGCAATTCTAAAACTCTCTGCATTGGACAAAAACCAATAGCTCAAGACTCCCTTTTCTCTACACCCCAAAACGATATCTTGTACTGTATCAGGGTGATCCATTTCAATGGCAAAAAAGAGTCCCTTTCTTCTAATCTCAATAATAGATGGATGTTGAATAATTGTTTCAAACAAGTGTCCTTTTTCCTCTACCTCATCTATTAATGTGCCCTCTGTTAAAATCCTTAAGTTCTCATAAGCCGAAGCACAACAAACTGGATGCCCTCCAAAAGTAGTGATATGACCTAAATTAGGATTATAAGTCAATTCATGCATATTTTTATGAGCAGAAATAAAAGCCCCTATTGGCATACCTCCCCCCATAGCTTTAGCAATAGTTAAAATATCTGGGACGATATCAAAATGCTCAAAAGCAAATAATTTTCCAGTTCTACCAAACCCAGTTTGAATTTCATCAAAAATTAACATTGCTCCTGTTTCATCACATTTTTTCCTTAAAGCTTTCATATAAGATAATGAGGGAATTCTCACTCCTGCATCACCTTGTATTGGCTCTATAATTACAGCCGCTGTTTGATCTGTTATTAAACTTAAATCAGCTTCATTATTAAACTCCATAAAGGACACTCCTGGCAATAAAGGACGAACATGATATTTTTTCTGTTCATTACCGGTCACACTAAGAGCGCCATGCGTACTGCCGTGATACGACCTATGACAACTAACGATTTCTGTTCTTCCTGTTACACGTTTAGCTAACTTTAAAGCAGCTTCATTTGCTTCTGTCCCAGAATTCACAAAAAAAGTAGAGTTCAGTTGTTCAGGCAAAACTTCAGCCAATAAATTTGCTAAGTTTTGCTGAGGGTTTTGCTTATACTCACCATAGACCATTACATGTAAATACTTATCTACTTGATCTTGAATAGCTTTCTTAATACGTCGATTATTATGCCCCAGATTACTCACTGAAATACCAGAAATTAAATCTGCATACCTCTTTCCCTCCTTATCATATATATAGATTCCATCCGCATAGTCCACATCAATTTCAAATGGAGTTTGCGACGTTTGTGCTAAATGTATATTACTCACTTTTTGGTGATTTATTTCTTAATTTTATTGTTAACCCGATATTAGCATATCCCCCTCTCATAAGGAACTTAACATCTTCTGCTTTAATATTTCCTAGATACTCCTCTGTATTTCCATTGTGTGTAAAAGTATCTACTCTAATTCCTTGTCCCATATAACCTACTTGCCCATATAGTCCCAAAATATTTCCAAAGTACTTATTCAATCCTATACTAAAGGAGTTATAACTTCCTCTCCCACTTATAGATGCTGGATTTGTTTCTTCCTTATTGCCCCAATTAAAATTTAACCCTCCCATATTGGCCTCTATATATACATTCATCTTAGGCTTATTAACAATATAATACTGAGCTATAACTCCTAAGCCTCCTGAATTATAAACTGTGTCTACATTTTCAGCAGAATGTCCTAAAAAATCAATACCCAAAGAAAAATTTTTGTGTGTATTATAATGTAAGGTTAAACGATTCTGAAAAGCTCCAAAATTAGTTGCTCCTCCATTTTGAAGACTTCCTGATTCATTAAAATGATAAGAAGATAGTATACTACCCAGATAAATTCCCTTAGCAACTTTTAGCTGAACCCTTCCTTTATCAACAGAGGTTTGAGCTTTTGTTATACTATTTAAAGAAATAATAACTAAGAGTGCTATAATATACTTCATATTGTTACTTTATAAATTCCTAAAAGGTAAAAATAACAAAATTATATTTAATTTTATCACCCCATCTAACGATAGTATAAATGAATGTAAGAAAGACTTTTTTAATCATCGCCATTACTTTAATTACTGTAATCATCGGAACTTCCATTTTTTGGAAGCCAATAATGTGGAGCCTTATTATTATCGGTCCAATTTTAATTATTGGATTTAGAGATATTTCCCAAAAAAAGCATACCATTAAAAAGAATTTTCCTGTGATAGGAAACTTTAGATATTTATTGGAAAAAATCAGACCTGAAATCATGCAGTATTTTGTAGAAACAGATACGGAAGGTCGCCCAATAAACCGTATCAAAAGAAGTCTTGTATATCAACGTGCTAAAAAAGTAACAGATACTACACCGTTTGGAACACAACTCGATGTTTATGCTACTGGATATGAGTGGATGGCACATTCAATTTATGCGAAAGATGCTCATAATTTGGACCTATCTCCTCGAGTTACTATAGGAGGAAAAGATTGTAAGCACCCCTACTCTGCTAGTATCTTGAATATCTCCGCAATGAGTTTTGGTTCATTGAGTAAAAATGCAGTGCTCGCAATGAATGGTGGTGCAAAAGAAGGTAATTTTGCCCAAAATACAGGAGAAGGAGGAGTTAGTCCCTATCACTTAAAACACGATGGTGATTTGATTTGGCAAATAGGAACAGGGTACTTTGGTTGTAGAACCAAAGATGGTAACTTTAGCGAAGAAGGTTATCAACAGACTGTTAGTCACCCGTCTGTAAAAATGGTGGAATTAAAAATTTCTCAAGGTGCTAAACCAGGCCACGGCGGCATTCTTCCTGCTAAGAAAAACACATTAGAAATTGCTAAAATCAGACATGTAGAACCCTATAAAGCTGTTCATTCACCTCCTGGTCACAGTGCTTTTAACGATTCTAAAGGTCTTCTTCTCTTTATCAAAAAATTAAGAGATTTATCTGGCGGAAAACCTGTCGGTTTTAAATTATGTATTGGTCAAAAAGAAGAATTCATTGATATTATCAGCACGATTAAAGAAACTGGAATAGCGCCAGATTTTATTACAATAGATGGTGGTGAAGGAGGTACTGGAGCTGCTCCTATTGAGTTTTCAAACTCACTCGGTATGCCATTAAGGGATGGACTAGCTTTTGCAATCAATACTCTAAAAGAATTTGGTTTAAGAGAAGAAATTAAGGTGTTTGCTGCTGGGAAAATTCTAACAGGTTTTGACATGGCTAGAGTGATGGCCATTGGAGCTGATGTTTGCTATAGCGCTAGAGCGATGATGTTAGCTACAGGATGTATTCAAGCTCTTCTATGTAATACCAATACTTGCCCAGTAGGTATCGCCACTCAAAATGAAGCATTAATGAATGGATTAAACGTTCCTGATAAGATTAGTCGTGTAGCCAACTACCACGAAGAAACAGTCAAGAGTTTTATCGAAATGCTTGCAGCAAGTGGATTAGAATCTCCTCAAGAATTGGAAAGAAAACATATCTTAAGAAGAATGAATAGTAAAGATGTTATTAGCTATGCTGAGATTTTTCCTGAGCAACAACTTACTTCACATCTAGCTCACTAAATTCTGAGTTATTGCTTACAAACTCAGGAACTAAAGCTTTCATTTGCTTTACAATAGCATAATTATCTTGAGAATTGTAATCTTGAATTAGTTGTTCGATTTGTTGCGCAACAGTTTCGTAGCAATATTCCTTTACTTTCCCTACCATAATTTTTTTATGGTGAGTTGGCAAAGTGGTCTCCTCCTGATTTAAGAGTTCTTCATACAATTTTTCTCCTGGTCTTAGCCCTGTAATTTTTATAGCTATATCTACTCCTTCTTTTAATCCAGATAATTGAATCATTTTTCGTGCTAAGTCAATAATTTTAACACTCTCTCCCATATCAAACACAAAGATTTCACCACCTTTTCCCATACTACCTGCTTCTAATACTAGTTGGCAAGCTTCTGGAATCGTCATAAAATATCGGGTTACTTTTTCATGTGTAACCGTTAAAGGTCCTCCTTTTTCAATTTGTCTTTTAAACAAAGGAATTACTGAACCATTACTTCCTAATACATTACCAAAACGCGTGGTGATAAATTGTGTCGAAGAATTCTTATTTAAAGCCTGAATATAAATTTCTGCAATTCTCTTAGAGGCTCCCATCACATTCGTTGGATTTACAGCTTTATCTGTCGAGATCATTACAAACGACTCCACATTGAACTGATGAGCCATATCCGCTAATATTTTACTTCCATTAATGTTAACTTTAATGGCTTCTGAAGGGTTATCCTCCATCAAAGGAACATGTTTATAAGCTGCTGCGTGGAATACAATTTCTGGTTTAAAATGTTGAAAAACATTTTTCATCCGAACTGGATTAGAAACATCTGCAATAACAACCGTCTTTTTAATTGTACTACCAGTACTTTTTAATTCAATATCCAAATTATATAAAGGACTTTCGGCTTGATCCAATAAAATCACTTCTGAGGGTTGAAAATTTAAAATTTGACGCGCCATCTCACTACCTATAGAACCAGCAGCTCCAGTAATTAAAACGACTTTTCCATTAATCTGATTTTCGATATTTAGGGTACTCAATTCAATTTGGTCACGTCCTAATAAATCCTCAATTTTCACCTTCTTTATTTGATTGGAAGAAAATTGACCATTGATCCAATCCTCAATTGGAGGGACAGATAAAACCTCTACCTCAAGTTCTAAACAAATATCTATTAGTTTTCTTGTATTAACTGGATTAGGAGACTTTATCGCAATAATAACATGGTCAATTTGATTCTTTTCGACCCATTTTTTAATAAAACGTTTAGATTTTATTGGCGTTCGTTCCAATAGTTTCCCCCTTAGCTTTGGATTCTCATCAACAAAACCAATTACATTATATAAAATATTGGTATCACGTTCTAAGGTTCTTTTAGTAATCAATCCCATTTCCCCTGCCCCATAAATAATCACATTTTTAGTAGCTCCTCTCGATTTTTGAGTTTCTACATATACCAACTTCACCAGTATTCTAGAAGTAATTAACAAAAAAATAGTTGCTAAGTAATCCACCAGTATAATTGAAAGTGGTAGAAAGAAAAAACCATCACCATAATAAAAACGAATAGGAACTAATCCTAAGAAAAATAAGCTACCAATAGTAACCACTAAAAATATACGTTTAGCATCTTGTGTACTGGTATATCGAATAATTCCAGCATACGTTTTTCCCAAAACAAAAGATATTGCTCTTACCAGAACATAAATTGGTAAAGCTAATTTTAAAATCTCCCATTCTTTTATGGCTTTAGCTGTATCAATATTTACAAAATCAAACCTAATCAAATAAGCTGTTCCTAAAGCCAAAAAGCAAAGGAGCATATCAATTAAAAAAATAACCCAACGAGGAGTGTTTTTCTTTGGTAAAAGGTTCATAGACTTCAAAGTTATATATATCTTAATTTTAGATCACTAAATCATTAAAAAATTCTCTATTATTTTTAATCCATACGGAGTTAAGACTGATTCAGGGTGGTATTGTACACCATAAATCGGTAATTCTTTATGTTTAAAACTCATTATTTGTTCATCCTTAGTAACAGCAGTAACTAATAAATCTGACGATAGTTGCTTTTCATCTACACACCAAGAATGATATCTTCCTACTTCAATATTTCGTGGTATTCCCTTATAAATTCCTGAAAAGTTTTTTATTAACATGTCACTGGCTACTCCGTGTTTAACTGAATTCAATTGTTTTAAACTTGAACCAAAATGCTCAGCTATAGCTTGGTGTCCTAAACAAACTCCTAATATTTTCTTTGACTTTTCATATTGCTTTAAGACCTCCATCATCAATCCAGCTTCTGAAGGTAAGCCTGGGCCTGGAGAAAAAACAATGGCATCATATTCCTCAATTTCTTCAATTTTAAATGTGTCATTTCTAACTACAGTAGGTTTTTCACCCGACACAATGTGGATATAACGCACCAAATTGTAAGTAAATGAATCGTAATTATCTATGACTATAGTTTTCACTATTTCAAGTTATTTAAAATGTTATCAAAAAACAGGTTGCAAAAATAGAAGAATAATCCGAAAACACTCGCTTAAAATAATCTATTCATATTCAATTTAAACATTCTAAACCTCAATTATTAACGTTAAAAAATCAAAATTAACACGCTCAGAAGAGTTAAATCAAACTCAGGTTATTATCTTTGTCTACTCATTATTAGACATAAAAATTGAGCTTTAATACAGAAATACAAAAATATAATTGGGCAGCCATAACAGATAGTATCTATAGTAAAACAGCTACAGATGTTGAAAATGCACTTCAAAAAAAGAATAGAGATTTAGAAGATTTTAAAGCTTTAATTTCTCCTGCTGCAGCGCCTTACTTAGAAGAAATGGCTCAATTAAGCAACCGCTTAACCCAAGAACGTTTTGGTAAAACCATTCAATTTTATATCCCTTTATATTTATCTAATGAATGTCAAAACATTTGTACCTATTGTGGCTTTAGTTTAGATGTAAAAATTCCAAGAAAGACCCTTACAGATGAGGAAATTATAAAAGAAGTTGAAGTCATCAAATCTTATGGATACGATCATGTTTTGATTGTTACTGGAGAAGCGAATAAAACTGTTGGTGTAGACTATTTTAAAAATGCAATACGTCTTATTAAACCCTATTTTTCGAATATCGCAATTGAGGTTCAGCCCTTACAACAAAACGAATACGAAGAATTAATTGAAGAAGGAATTAATACAGTATTGGTTTACCAAGAAACTTATCATAAAGAAAATTATAAAATACATCACCCAAAAGGTAGAAAATCAAATTACGAATACCGCTTAGAAACTCAAGATAGATTAGGGAGAGCTGAAATCCATAAAATGGGCCTTGGAGTATTAATTGGATTAGAAGATTGGAGAACTGACAGTTTTTATTGTGCTGCTCATTTAGATTATTTAGAGAAAACTTATTGGAAATCTAAGTATACGATCTCTTTCCCTAGACTTAGACCTTGCGCTGGAGGTGTTGAATTAAAGTCAGTGATGACAGACAAGCAGCTCGTACAATTGATCTGTGCCTATCGTATCTTTAATCAAGAAGTAGAACTTTCAATGTCGACAAGAGAATCTCAGAAGTTTAGAGAGCATTGTGTAAAATTTGGAATTACATCGATTAGCGCTGATGCCAAAACTGATCCTGGTGGTTATGCTAACCCTAAAGTAAATTTAGAACAATTCGAAATCAATGATAAGCGCCCTACAAGTGAATTTGTAAAAGCTATTGAAGCACAGGGCTATGAGCCTGTTTTTAAAAATTGGGATAAAAGCTTACAGTAGTTATACAGAATTGTTCTTATAGCCATTGAAAAAGCTAAGATCACTTTTTTATCGATTATTTCAACTTTAAGTAAATTCCATACCTTCAGATTCCGTATATTTCTTTATCTTAGCGGTCTTTATTAATAAAAAATTATGTTTGAAAATTTATCCGATAAGTTTGACAGGGCCTTTAAAGTATTAAAAGGACATGGTCAAATCACAGAAATAAATGTTGCAGAAACCTTAAAAGAAGTCAGAAGAGCTTTATTAGATGCCGATGTAAACTTTAAGACTGCTAAGGAATTTACAAACAGGGTTAAAGAGAAAGCATTAGGACAAAATGTTCTTACATCAATATCTCCAGGTCAGTTAATGATTAAAATCACCCATTCAGAGTTGAAAGACTTAATGGGAGGTACTTCTACTGAAATTAATGCTAAAGGAAATCCTGGTATTATCTTAATGTCTGGATTACAGGGATCTGGTAAAACCACTTTTTCAGGAAAATTAGCAAATTTCCTTAAAACAAAGCAAAATTTAAAACCACTATTAGTTGCTTGTGATGTTTATCGTCCTGCTGCAATCGATCAGTTACATGTAGTGGGTGATCAAATTGGCGTTGAAGTCTTTTCTGATAGAGAAAATAAAAAACCTGAAAGTATTGCTCAAAATGCGATCAACTATGCTAAAAGCAATGGTTTTAATGTTGTAATTGTGGATACTGCAGGTCGTTTGGCTGTAGATGAGCAAATGATGGACGAGATTGAATTGGTTAAAAACACCATCAATCCAACAGAAACATTATTTGTAGTAGATTCTATGACAGGGCAAGATGCTGTAAACACAGCTAAAGCATTTAACGAAAGAATCGATTTTAACGGAGTAGTCTTAACGAAATTAGATGGTGATACAAGAGGTGGTGCTGCAATTTCCATTAAATCAGTGGTAGATAAACCAATTAAATTTATTGGTACTGGTGAAAAAATGGAAGCCATTGATGTTTTCCACCCTGAACGTATGGCTGACCGTATATTGGGAATGGGAGATGTTGTTTCTTTGGTAGAAAGAGCACAAGAGCAATTTGATGAGGAAGAGGCGAAAAGAATTCATAAAAAAATCCAGAAGAATCAATTTGATTTTAATGATTTCTATAACCAGATTCAACAAATTAAGAAGATGGGGAATATGAAAGATTTAGTCGGAATGATTCCTGGTATGCGTAAAGCAATGAAAGATGTAGAAGTTCAAGATGATGCTTTTAAACCTATTGAGGCAATAATCAACTCTATGACGCCCAAAGAAAAAAGTAACCCAAAAATCATTAACGTTAGTAGAAGACAAAGAATTGCAAAAGGAAGTGGTACATCAATTCAAGATGTTAATAAACTGATGAAGCAATTTGAAGATACTCGTAAAATGATGAAGTTGATGAGTAATAAAAAGAATATGGCTACAATGATGAAGCAATTCAAGGGAATGGGCGGAAAAATGCCAATGTAAATCGAATTATTTTTTTTACAAAAGCCTCTTGAGTCTTCAAGGGGCTTTTTTTTGTTTTAAAGCTTTTATCAACAATAGCTGATTTTAACATAAAATAGCTTTTTAATGAGGTTATAAATTAGTATTTTCGCGTCAAATAAACTGAATATCAATGGCAACTGACATTATGCAATTAGACATTACAAGAATTGAATCATCTAAAATCAATTCTGTAGATTGGGAGAACTTACCTTTCGGTAGAGTTTTTTCTGACCATATGCTCGTAATGGACTATGAAAATGGAGCTTGGCAAAAACCATCTATCCAACCTTTTGAAGACCTTTCTTTAACTCCTGCTACATCTGTTCTACATTATGGACAGACGATCTTTGAGGGAATGAAAGCTTATAGAAATGAAAATGATGAAGTCTTTTTATTCAGAGCAGATCAAAATGCTAAACGTTTTAATGCTTCTGCTGAAAGAATGTGTATGCCTACCGTTCCTGAAGACATTTTTATTGACTTTATTAAGACGCTTGTAGATATTGATCGAGAATGGATTCCTGCAAAAGAGGGCTACTCAATGTACATCAGACCATTTATGATTGCTACAGATCCTTACGTAGGTATTCGTCCATCTGCTACTTATAAATTTATGATTTTTACTTGTCCTGTAGGAGCATACTATACTGAGCCTGTAAAAGTCAAAATTGAAACAGAGTTCACAAGAGCTGCTCATGGAGGAACTGGAGCTGCAAAAGCTGGAGGAAATTATGCTGCATCTTTATATCCAGCAAAACTAGCTCAAGAACAAGGTTATCAACAATTGATATGGACTGATGCTAAAGAACATAAATATATCGAAGAAGCTGGAACGATGAATGTTGTTTTCCAAATTGGAGACACTATTGTTACACCAAAATCTAGCGATACCATTTTAGATGGGATCACGAGAAAATCTGTTATGGACATTGCTCGTGATTGGGGATACCAAACAGAAGAACGTAAAGTTAGTGTTCAAGAAATTATTGACGCTGCTGAAAATGGTCAACTAAAAGATGTTTTTGGTGCTGGTACTGCTGCAACCATTGCTCCTATTAAAACCATTAATTTTGAGGGGAAAGATTACCATCTTCCTGAAACTTCCCAACGTGAATTCTCCAACAAAGTATTGGAATACTTAAATCAATACAAACATGGAAAAGTTGATGATAAATTCAATTGGATATTAAAATTTTAAAACTAAAGAAAAACTGTTGAAAAGCAGTTTTTTTTTGCTCATTACCAACTTAAAAAACTTTCGTACTATGAAAATTAGGCACATTTTGATTATTGTTACTGCTCTTTTCATCTTTATTTTATTAGGAGCTATGTTCTTTATGGGACAGAATAGCGGAATGAACTACGCGATTGAAAATTACGATGAATTAATGGCTGAACGTAAAAAAGGAAAAACAACTGCCAATGACTCAGTTGTGCCCAAATACGTAAATGTAATCAGGGTTAAAAACGAAATACACCCAGTAAAACTTACGGGATATGGAAAAGTTAATGCTGCCACATCGATCAATATATCAACGGAAGTACAAGGACAACTTAATGCCTCTATTTCCTTGAAAAAAGGTACTAAATTTAGAAAAGGACAAACACTTTTCACCATCAAAAATACAGATGCTAAACTTGCCTTACAGAGCAAGAAAAGTGGTTTTTTGACACAGTTAACAACTATCTTACCTGATCTAAATATTGATTATCCGGAAAGTTATAATAATTGGAAAATATTCTTTGAAAAAATTAATGTTTTACAACCACTTCCTCCCCTACCAGACTTTAAATCATCTAAAGAGAAAAGCTTTATTATTTCTCGTAACATTTTAAGCCAATACTATAGTATTAAAAGTGATGAAGAACGTTTAAAAAAATACATTATCACCGCCCCTTTTTCTGGAAGTATTATTGAAAGTTTTTCTGATCAAGGAGCAACTGTTTCTCCTGGAATGGCCATCATCAAAATACTACGTGAGGGTAAACTCGAAATAGAAATCCCAGTATTGTCTAAAAACTTACCACTTGTAAAACTTGGACAAGAAGTACAACTAAAGAGTAATCAAAATAACTTAATCGTAGGTAAAGTGACTAGAATTGGAGATTATGTTAACGCTATGACACAAACATTTCCTGTTTTTGTAGCCATTCAGAATAGTGATAACGACCTATATAATGGGATGTACTTAGAGGCTAAAATCAATTGTAATTCGGAACAAGTTGCCACCCGAATACCTCGTACAGCTATTTTTGATGAAGACTATATTTTTCTTGTTGATCAAAAAGGGACACTCAAAAAACAAAAAGTCACAATTAGTACATCACAAGACAAAACAGTTTTGGTTACCAACCTTAAAGATGGTACTGCAATAGTATCTGAAGCAATTGTAAATGCTAAGGAGGGAACTAAAGTTTCTATATTAAACCATCAATAATTAGGGGCTATGAGGCAATTTATATCATTTTTTGTAAAATATCCAATTTGGTCTAACGCTATTATTGTTATTACAGCAATGGCTGGGTTCTTAAGTCTTTTTACGATGAACCACTCTTTCTTTCCTGAGTTACAACCCAATATGATTTATATTACTGTAGCATATCCAGGTGCTTCTCCAGAAGAAATTGAAGAGGGAATCGCTACTAAGGTTGAAGAATCCCTAACAGGAATCGAGGGAATAAAAGAAACCAGTTCTGTCTCTTCTGAAAATTATTGTAATGTCAATATTGAAGCTATTGAAGGAACAGACTTAAATATTTTACTCCAAGAAGTAAAAAATGCGGTTGATGGAATTATATCAATGCCCGAAGGAGCTGAACGACCAATTGTTGTTGCACAAAAATCACGAGGTATGGGAAGCATGGGAGGAATGGTTGGTTACTTGACTTTAAAAGGACCTAATGACATGTATCAACTCAAAGACATGTCTGATAAAATTGAACGAGAATTTTTAGCCTCAAAGGATATTTCACAAGTGTCTGTCTTTGGTTATGCTCCTCAAATCATAGCCATTGATGTAAGAGCCGATGATTTGTTAAAATACAATCTGACTTTCGATGAAATAAGCCAAAAGGTAAAAACCAGTAATTTAGATATCTCTGGGGGTACGATCAAATCAAATGAAGAAGAATTATACATTCGTTCATTAAATAAGTCAACCAATGCCAATGAAATTGAACAGATCGTAATCAAAGCTACTGCTACAGGAGAATTGATTAAACTAAAAGATGTAGCAGATGTTAAATTTGAATTTTCTGATATAGCCCTTGAAAATTATGTCGATGGGCAAAGAAGTGTTTCATTTATCATCAAAAAATTACCCAGTGAAGATTTACACAGTATTTCTGTTTTTGTCAATGAATATATTGATGATTTTAACAAAAAGAATGATGGTTTTGAAATGCAATCCTTATTTATGTTTTCGGAATTGTTGGACCAGCGAATAGACATGTTAACCAACAACCTTTTTATTGGGTTGATTCTAGTTTGTATTGTTCTGGGAATATTCTTGAGCTTAAGACTCTCTGTTTGGGTAGCCTTTGGAATTCCTTTTTCTTTCTTAGGAATGTTCTTTTTAGGATCACTCTATGGAATTACGATTAACATGATTTCATTATTTGGGATGATCTTAGTTGTTGGGATATTAGTAGACGATGGGATTGTAATTGCCGAGAATATTTTTTCGCATTACGAAAGAGGTAAATCACCAATTCAAGCAGCAATTGATGGAACTATAGAAGTACTAAGTTCCGTATTCACGTCCATCTTGACAACTATTGTTGCTTTTGGTTTCTTGTTATTTGTTGGAGGGCAAATGGAAATGATGGAGGAAATGGCTTTTAGTGTTATTGCTTGTTTGGCTTTTTCTATGATAGAAGCCTTTTTAATTCTTCCTGCTCACCTTTCCAGTAAAAAGATACTAGCACCTACCAATATTAAGTGGTATAATAGAATTCGAAAAGGAATTGAAAACAATATAACAAAGCTGACGAACCTTTATGGAAAGCTTTCTTATAAAATGATTAAGTCATATCGCTTATTAGTTTTTGGACCTGTTGTATTTATGGGGGGAATTGTTTTATTAATGCTATATGGCGTAATAAAAGGAGCATTCTTCCCTGCCATTCCATTTGACGATATTTCTATCGACATTGCTTTTAAACCGGGAGATCGTGAACAAAAAACGAGAAATTTTGTTTGGTATATCAATGACCTGGTTAATGAATATAGTGATGAGCTAACCGAACAATATGGAGATACATTGATTAAATATGTTTCTGCTAACATTGGTCAGGCCCAACGTATCAGTGAAACAGGAAATCATGCTGGTTCTTTACGTGTATCAGTTAAGGAAAACAACTTTATTTCAACAGCTACTATCGCTCAAAAGATTAAAGAAAGAATCCATGCTGATAGTTTAAAAAAATTAGAAAAGTTTACTATTGGTGGTGACACTCCATTTGGAAAAGATATTTCGATATCACTTCAAAGTGTCAATGGAGAAGAATTGAAAAAAGCCATACAATGGGTTAAATCAGAAATTGAAGCAATGCCAGAGGTATTAGATTTAACGGATAACTCTGGAATAGGAAACCGAGAAATCAACTTAAAATTAAAGCCTAAAGCATACCTACTGGGACTTAACGAAGCTTTAATTATAGGACAAGTTAGACAAGGCTTCTATGGTCAAGAAGTGCAACGTGTGATTATTGGTAGAGATGAAGTTAAAATCTGGACGCGCTTTCCAGAAAACGATCGAAACTCTATAGGAGATTTAGATAATCTTAGAATCAAAACGCAAACAGGACTTGAAGTTCCCTTATCAGAAGTTGCTAATTACAGTATTTCAAGAGGAAAAGTCGCTATTCGACATATTAATGGGAATAAAGAAGTGAGAATTATTGGAAGTTTATACAATGGTGAATTATCTTCTGAAATTAACCAAAGAATCCAAAAGAATTTGTTAGCCGTCTTAAGTGACAAGTTTCCTGATGTAACCTATTCTGTAAAAGGACAAGCAGAAAAAGCACAAGAGTCAATTCAAAGCTTACTCGTCTCTTTTGGACTAGCGATATTACTTATCTTAATTATTTTATCTTTAAATTTCTCTTCTTTTTACCAAGCAAGAATTATTTTAATGGTCATCCCTGTAGGGATATTTAGTGCCTTGTTAGGCCACGGGATTAAAGGTATTCCTTTCTCTATTTTTAGTTTTTTAGGAGTGATTGGATTAGTTGGTATCTTAGTGAACGATGCTGTAGTTATGCTCGACCAATTTAATCGAAACTTAAAAGAAGGAATGGATATACATACTGCGGCTGTTGAAGCTGGTAAAGCTCGATTTAGACCAATAATTTTAACCTCTATTACTACTGTAGCTGGCTTATTACCTTTAATCTATTTTGAAACAAGTTTTCAAGCTCAATTTTTAATTCCTATGGGAGTTTCTATTGCTTTTGGGGTCTTGTTTGGAACCATGGCCTTAATTTTCTTCTACCCTTCTATGATTTTATATTTTAACGATATGAGAAGGGCACGATATTGGTTGTGGAGAGGTGGAGAAAATCCTCCAACGAAAATGGAAGTTGAACCGATAACAAAAATTCAAAAGCGTTTAAACGAAATTCAAGACCTCAACTAAAAACAATCGTCTAGTATAACATTATGATAAAACAAACTTTTATAGCGCTAATCCTGCTAATCTTCTCCTACTCTTCTATAACATGGGGACAAGAAGATACGTTAACTGCCAAACAAATAAGAGCCATGAGAGCCGAAATGGCCAAAGAGCAAATCAAAGAGTTAAAAAATGGTGTATTATTGGTTCAGTTAAAAACAAGACAAAAAACAATAGATGCTTACTTAAAGAAAGGACTTGAGAAAAAAGCAAATAAAGTTCAAGAATTACAACAACAAGATAATCTAAACATTATTAAAGGTTTTCACCACTATTTTAATTTTTGTCCTGTTTATTTTTACACTTCAAAGGATTATAAAAATGTAAAAGCACAAAACTTCTCTGCAGTTACTTTTTACGATAGTTTAATGAATCCTCAAAAAATAGCACATGACCTAAACAACACCAATTATTATATCTGTGAAATTTCAAAAAATAATTATAGTAATTCCACATTGAACAACATCCCAAATTTTTCATCAAAACACGATAACAGCATTAAATTTGATGCCTTTATTATAAAAAATAAAGATTTCCAACAACTTTCCTCTCCTTTTCCTTATTATGCAAAAACCCATGTTGCTGTAAAAGTTAAAGATAAAAAACGATGGGAAGCCATACGAAAAATCAATTACAGGCTACACACATATTACAAAAGCGATAATTAAAAAACGAGATTAAATCTCGTTTTTTTTTGCTTAAATAATTCTTATCTTTGATTACCTATACCATATCGTATTTTAACCCTTTAGTATGCAAGAAGACAACAACCAAGAAAAAGTTGAAAAACTTGAAGAGAAAGTCACCCACCTTAGTAAAATGTTAGTCAAATCTTTTGGTTATGCTGACCAAGATCCTGATACTTTTTTACAAAATGCTAGAAAAACTACTGAGGCTATTTGTAAATTCATCTATACCAAAGAGATCGGTGAATTAAAAAATAAAAAAATGATGCTTAATGATTTATCAAGAGCATTAACTCAGCAAAAAGTTATTCCCAATAAAATAGCAATTTTAATTGGTACCATTCAAACTTATGGGAATTATGGAGCTCACGCTCAAGAAGATTTATCTGAAGCTACAAGAGAATGGATTGCTCCTTGTCAAACAGCATTAGCTAATTTAACCAATTGGTTTTTTTTAGAATACTTAAATGGAGATGTCCCACAAGAATTATTAACGCCTGTAAATGACTTTAAAGAAAATCAACCATCTTCTAAGGCCATACCTACCACCCCTTCTTCTAGTTCTGAATCAAAACAAAATAATTCTAAACTAATTGTATTTGGACTGATAGGTGTTGCCGCTATTATTGGAGCAATTTTCTTCTTCAATAATGGTAATAAAGAAGTTGTTGTAGCGCAACAAAATACCACCGCTCAAAAGATAGATGAAGCGAAAGAAGTTTCTGAGAACATAGAAAAAACCTCAGAAGAAGTTATCGAAAAGGTGAATGAAGTGACCAAAGATGTCAACGCAAAAAGAATTGCTATTATTTACTTTGACAACAGTTCAGACGATAAAAAGTTAGATCAATTGAAAAAAGGATTGGCTGATATGTTAATTTCAGATTTAAGTAAAGTGAGCATGTTAGATGTAGTTGAAAGAGCAAGACTAGAAGAAATCTTAAAAGAGCAGGAATTAAACAACAGTGCAAAGTTCGACCACAAAACTGCTACTAAAATAGGAAAACTATTAGGTGCAGAACATATTATGACTGGTAGCTTTTTTGAATTAATGGGTCGTTTACGAATAGATTCTCGATTAATTGATGTAGAAACAGGTAAAATCATTAAATCTGAAGGAGTAGATGGGCCTACTGGCACATTCTTTGACCTAGAGAAGTCATTAGTCACTAAAATGGTCAGTGGTTTTGAAGTTGAACTAAAACCTGAAGAAAAAGAAGCAATGGAAGATAAAGCTGAAAAAATTTCTTATCAATCAAGTCTTTTATTTTCAGAAAGTCTTGACCTTATTGATAAAGGAGACCATCATAAAGCAATTGAAAAACTAGAAAAAGTACTGGAAGAAAATCCAGATTTTTTACCAGCTAAAAAAGCGTTAAACCAAATTAAGGTGGCTATTTAATACAACAATATGAATAAATTATTTGCTCTACTAATCTTTTTTACTGGCTTATTTTCAACAATTTATGGAAATAAGGTCATTGCCATTTCTTATTTTGATAATACAACAGCCAACAGTAAATACAATTCTCTATCTAAAGGAATTGCAGATATGCTCATTACCGACTTATCTAAAGTAAGAGATATTGATATTGTAGAAAGGGAAAAATTAGAACAATTAATCAAAGAGATTAAGTTAGGACAATCTAAATATTTTGATCAATCTACGGCACAAAAGCTAGGAAAAGGATTAGGGGCAGCTTCCATCCTAACTGGCGCTTTTTATGTCTTGGATGGGACTATTAGAATTGATGCCCGTTTAATTAATGTTGAAACAGGAAAAGTAATGGCTGCAGATGAAGTTACTGGTAAAACTTCAGATTTCTTTGGCTTACATAAACAACTGGTAAACCTGTTAATTCAATCATTAAAAATTAAGTATAACCCCAAAACAGAGTCACTTGTTGATTATGATAATAAGATTGAGCTCAAAGCAGTAGTTAATTATTCTGATGCGATAAGCTATGAGGATAACGGTTTAAACGAAACAGCAAGCCAAGTTCTAGAAAGCACTTTGCAACAATACCCAGAGTTTTTATTTGCCAAAACTAAACTAGATAAAATACGAGCATTTATAGAAGAAAAAGTAAAAGAACGTGAACGATTATTACTACAAGAGGTAAATACTTTTTTATCCAATATAGATACTAATTCTGAGTCTTTTACAAAAGACTTGATGAATAACTGGAATAATATGATTACCAATTATAATTATTCTACCATGATAGCTTTTAATAAAGAATTACGCAAACATAAAATTCCTCAGAATAAGAAAGCATACGAAGGTTTAGCAACTACTCTAGGTGAATTTATGGGATACTATGACTGTTTATCCTTATACATGTTAAAACAATATCAACAATTGATTGAACCTTCTAAATATTTTTTAGCTCAATATCCAACTAGCTTATACTTCAATAGTGTAAAGTTAAATTTAAATATGGCACTAAAAGATATTGAACAACGAGAAGAAGGTAAAAAAGATTTAAAAGCAAAACTTACACATAGAGAAATGGTAGATAACTTAGCATTTTTAAATAAGCTTGGTTATTATGGAAACAAACGTTTTATTAGAGGAAAAACATATCAAAAATTCAAGAAAATATATATTCAAAAAATATTAAAAGCAGATAAATCAGCTTTTCTATTATTTGATGAATACGATCGTTTTGATGATGTAACCGAATTTTTCGAGATTGCTGAAGAAAACTTAGATAAAGAGTTAATGATTAAAATTAAAGATTTAGCAATCGAAATCTGTTCAGAAACTGATTATGAAGACGACGCCTATAGATTAGAAGAAAAAATTGGTCAATTTGAAAGTAATATAGAAAAACATCAAGAGAAAAAAGCAAAAGCACTTGAAGATTTAAATAGCGGAGAATTAGAACGTATCGCCAAAACTGTGAAGTGGTTTTGGTTAATGCGTGATAAAAAAGAAGAACAAATGATTATTGATGGTAGTCTTAAATACCTTGAGATGAAAGATAATAGAGATGATTGGAAAATTTATGATACCAGAATGCAAGCCTATGAAAACATTGTTGAAGCATATGATTATCTAGGTGATTTTGAAGCAATGAAATCAATCGTAGAACGTTATCGAAATGACCAATATTTATTAAAACATAAAGATCGTGATTTTGACTCTCAAAATAGAGAATTTAAAGAGTATTTACGTAAAGGACCTAAAGAATATGCTAAATTCGAAAAAGATGTCTTAAACCATGATATCAGAAGTAATGTACTTATTGGCAATGCTGATGTTTACAGAGACAACTACCAGTATATAGACGAAATCGCATGTAGAAAAGAAGCTATTGAAAAATATGAATTAGATGATCAAACTAGCGAATACCAATATTATTTCTTATTTAATGCCTATGGTAATGCTGGTTTATTTGAAAAAAGAGCCGAATGTGCAAAGGAATTTATTGATCTCTATCCCAAAAGTTCTTACGTAGAAGCTATTAAATCTATATTAACATTTTCTCCTAAATAGCATGAATCAACAAGAGATAGAGCATAACATTATTAAAATTTGGGACGAAAGGTTCGTTAAAACGTCTGAAGCTTTTGAATTAGCAAAAGAATGTCTAAACTATGCTAAATCAACTAACGATAAAAAAGGGGTAGCTTATAGCCTTTTATACACTAATCTTTTTTCATTTTGGTTAATCAAAGATGCTGAAGTCCTCTCTCCTATTCTTGAAGCTGTAAAACTACTCAATGAGATCAATGAAGCTATTGGCTTAACAAGAGCATATAATATTCTAGCTAGTATTTACGATAATTACGGTGATTATAATGCTGCTATTAAGTATTCACAATTAGCTATAAAAACAGCTAAAGCAAACGATTACAAGGAAGAAGAAGGGGATGCTTGTACTACACTGGGACAAATCTATAGCAGAATAGAAGATTATAACGGAGCTATAGAAATGTTGGAAAAGGGGTTGAAATTTAGAGAAGAAGCTGATGCTCAATTTGCTGTATCTTCATCATTAAATCTTATTGCACGTACCTATACCCTCAGTCAAAACTATGAGAACGCAATAGTGTATTACAATAAAAGTTTAGCACTAAGGGAAGCTATTGGTGATCAAAATGGGTTGCCATGGACCTTTTTAGGTTTTGCAAGTATGTACCAACAAATGGGTGAATTAGAACAAGCCTCTGCTTATTACAATCGTGCACTTTCAAATAAAAATGAAAACAAACGCTTAGAACTGCTCTGCTTAATTGGTTTGGGGAAGATTGCCTCTACCAATGAACAACTAGAAAAAGGATTAGACTATTTAAATGATGCGCTAAAAACGGCCAAAGAACTTAAGATGAAATCTTTGATTTATGATATTCATTTATCATTGGCTAAAATCTACGAAAAGAAAAAAAATACACCACTAGAATTAGAGCACTTTAAAGCTTTTTATCAGATCAAAGAAGAGGTTATTAATGCTGAAATGACTAACAAGTTGAAAAAGCAACAAATTGCCTTTTCAGTAGAAAGAAGTCAAAAAGAAGCTGAAATTTACCAGTTAAAAAATGTTGAGCTCAAAAAAGCATACCATATTGTTAATGAAAAAAACAGAGAAATTACAGATAGTATCAACTATGCTAAACGAATTCAAGATGCCCTCTTTCCCACTTTAGCAAACTTTTACAAATCGTTTCCAAAATCTTATCTAATCTACAAACCGAAAGATATTGTCGCCGGCGATTTTTATTGGATGGAAAAAGTTGAAAATAAAATGCTTTTTGCTGTTGCTGATTGTACAGGGCATGGAGTTCCAGGAGCAATGGTAAGTGTGATTTGTAATAATGCTTTAAACCGTGCTGTTAGAGAGTTTAAAATCACCCAACCCTCAGCTATTTTAGATAAAGTAACGGAACTGGTAAAGTATACCTTTGAGAAAAGCGAAGAAAAAGTTTTGGATGGAATGGACATCTCTCTTTGCTCATTCAACTTAGCCACAAGGGAACTAGAATTTGCTGGAGCAAATAATTCATTATATATCATCACCAAAAACAAAGAGAAGTTTATTGAATTTAAAGATAACCGTACCGTTAGCGATGCGCAAGCCAATTTAATTACTATTCCAGCTAATAAACAACCCATAGGAAATTTTGATTATCTGGAACCATTTACCAATCACCAATTACAATTAGAGAAAGGAGATTTCATTTGCTTATTTAGTGATGGTTATGCTGATCAATTTGGTGGAGAAAAAGGGAAAAAGTTCAAATATGCTCCGTTTAAGCGCTTATTACTTTCCTCATATCACCTGTCTTTTAATCAACAACAAGATTTAATAGCATCTACCTTTGATCAATGGAAAGGTGACCTAGAACAAATTGATGACGTTTGTGTGATGGGGATTAATATTGAGTGATGATAAATGTATTCAAATACTTAGGTATACTAATTCTCTCAGTTCTTATTTCTATAACTGTACTCTATCAATATAAAAAATCGAATATCTATTCTGAATTGGAAACAGACGGTTATTTCGAATTGGTTAATCAACCTCAGAATATACCTCAAAACATTATTAATACCTATAATGAAGTTTACCCAGAAACAGCTGAAAGTATCTTAATCCCAAGATATGATTGTCCTTGTAGGAATCTTATCTATTTCAAATATTGCAATAGAAATAGACTTGATTATTATATAGCAACTAGAATTATTAAAAATGAAATTGGTAGAAATCAATGTATTAAAATACACTTAAATAACTTTGATTTTTTATACAATTGCATTGGAATACAAAAAGCCTCTAAATTCTATTTTAATAGTGATTTGAATAAGCTTTCAAAAGAAAACATGACCAAGTTAATCTTAATGGTTAAAAACCCTACTTCATATAACCCAAAAAGAAATCCTGAAAAACTAAATCAAGCTTACAATAAATATATCAATGACCTTTAACACTGTTTTATATAACTTAAGAAGTGCCAAAAATGTTGGTATGATTGCCCGTTCTCACCTTGCTTTTGGTGGACATTTTCTTATTTTAATTGGCGATCAAAATAAATGGGATTTTAAAGGAGGGACAAGCTCATATACTCGAAAACTCATTGAACGAGAACAAGTACTATTCTTCGAAACTTTTGAACAGTTTTATACCTGGAATAAAGCACATGGTAATGCCCAAAACATCGCCATTGAAATCAGTGAACAAGCCCAAACAACCAACAATTTCAAAGAATACGCGAATTCCAATTTAATACTAGGCAACGAACGAACAGGTATCCCAGAAGCTATACTAAAACAATGTGATGGTATACTTACTATTCCACAAATTCATGCAATAGGAAGCCTAAATGTTGCAATTTCAGCTTCTATTGTTTTATATGAAGCGAGTAAGACACTAGCTCCTCAATCCAACATTAAAGGCTATAAATTTGTCCCATAAAACTTCAATTAGCCCATCTAAAAAGAAAGATAAGGGTGCGCTTGCTTTAACGCTTCTATTTTTTGTTTGGTTTTTTCTAGAAAATGTTGATGTTCTTTTGAATCAATATTAAAAGGGCGATGTGACAATGCTGCTTTTACTTTTCTAATACTTCTATTTAATTGCTGCGTTTCAGTATGATAATACACCTCAGAAAATCGTTCATAAATATAGTCTACAGCTTGTTGATTGGGATGTAATAAATCGGCTTTGTAAAAGCGATAATCTCTTAACTCATCTAATACTATTTCATATGATGGGAAATAGCTCACAAAATCAAAATTATTCACCAATTCCATAATTGCCAAATGCAACACCGCTTTACTTTGGTTATTTTCAATTACACCATCTTTCCAATGCCTTACAGGACTAATGGTAAATACAATATTCAAGTTCGGATTGTATTCACGAATTTCATACAATAAACTACTGTAACATTTTACAAGCTCTTCTACAGTTAACAGACTTTTAGTAAACTGTTTCTGAGGTATTTTATGACAGTTTGCAACTACAGTTTGAGAAGCTAAATGAGTATATATCCAAGCAGAGCCAAAAGTTATAAACAGAAAACTTCCTTTAGCATAATAATCTTTATTGGCTTTTATTGTATCATTTATATTGGTTAAAATTTCCTCTTTTGTTAATGCATTAAATGCACTATGATGTTGCAAACTTAACCATTGCTCCCCTTGTTGCAGTAGGTCTTTAGCTGTAAATTCTTTTTGATCGATACAACCTTTAATAGCATTCGCTACTGATATTGGATTAAACAAAATCCCAAAAGGATTGATCGAGACATCAAATTGATCCTCCAACAGCTTATTTCCAATATTATTGGTAAAACAAGAACCAATCATCGCAATCTTTTGTCGATGATTGATACGCTTTGAATGTTCCTTAATCTCTACTTTAGTACTAAACTTCATGGTAAGTTCTAGACAATTATTCAATTGCCATTAATCATGGTGACGTTTACGCATACTATCGACAACACGTTGTAAACGTTGAGCAGCATTTTTATACTTATAGACTCCTAAACTAATTGTTTTTTGAATATAATAATCTGCTTGATTAAAATCTTTAGACCATAAATAAGCATTGGCTAAGTTCATATATACAATAGCAGTTACTTTTTTATTAACTCTCGCCTTTTTATCTTGAATATAGCTTTCTTTCTCGGCTTCTTTCCAAATACTAATTGCTTTAGCTAATTGAGCAGTTACGTATTTTTGAGATTCTTTAGGAACAGATAAATACCCTTGCTTAGCAATAGTATACGCTTGAATGAAATCTGAATAATCCATCCCTTTATGCTTTTTAACAGTATAGATATCTAATCCATAAGATTTAATTGGGTAACCTAAATGATCATTCAATCGTTGATTTGCTTCAGATAAATTACTATTGATTGCAGCTTGCTGAACAGTTGGCCACATGTTATTATAATGATCAATTTTCCAATATTCGTAATCGTATTCTGTATCAAACTTTCCTATCTTATAACTACGCATTCCCATTCCTCCTTTATGAGAAAACACCTCTTCACCATTAGGTAAAACTGCTTTGATCGTATATGGACTAGTATACCTTAACGTATACTCAATAGAACGTGTAGTTCCAGTTGTTTTTTCTTTTTTCTCAAGCTTTACTTGCTCTAATCCTTCTGGCAAATATAATAACCTTATTCCTCCATCACCTTTATTAAAGCCTTCCAATTGAATTCCATTTTCAATAATTGTTTGATTCAATTCAGCCAATAAAACAGGAAATTCAACATCTTCCTTAAATGGTTGTGGAGGATAGGCTTGTTTGATGGGTTGTGGTAATGTTGGGTTAGCAACTTTGCCTTTTTCCCAAGCAGACATTTCTAACAAATAACTTTTATCAATTTTTTGTTTCTGGATATACCAATCATTGTACGACTGCTCAAATTGATTCATCACATATTCATAACGCACCAAAGAGTCATCACTTTTTTGAGCGTATTTTTCCAAATCAACTTCGATAGTATATGGCATCCCTTTATCTATCACATATAAAGGCTTTTGCTCATACTTAAAAGCCACTTTCTGCTCATCAATATTTTGAGCAAAAACACTGTTTGCTCCAATAAATAATAATAGTACTAATCTTTTCATAACCTACACTTTTAAGTAATTATATATATTACTCCTAATAGGCAATTAATATACCAAAAAGATTTAGAACCCAAAACAGGGATGAAATGTTTATTTTAATTTATCTCCAAAAGCCTTTTTAAATTTGTCTACTTTGGGTTGAATTACCATTCTGCAATATCCTTGATCTGGATTATTTTTAAAATAGTCATTATGGTAATTTTCAGCTGGATAAAAAATTCCTAATGCTGTTATCTCAGTTACAACTGGCTGATCCCAAGCTTTTGAATCATTTAATGCTTTTTTATAACGTTCAACTTTTTCTTTTTGAGCATCAGAAGTATAATAAACAACCGAACGATACTGCGTCCCCACATCTGCTCCTTGCCTATTTAAGGTTGTTGGATCGTGTGTTTTCCAAAAAACTTCTAACAATTCGTCAAAAGTAATTACTGTTGGGTCAAAAACAATTTTAGCGACCTCAGCATGATTCGTTTTTCCTGAACAAACCTCTTTGTAAGTAGGATTTTTTGTTGTTCCACCTGTATAACCAGGCGTTACAGATTCTACTCCTTTTAATTGGTTGAATACAGCTTCAACACACCAAAAACAACCTGCTCCAAAAACTGCAACTTCTTGATTTTCCATTTCCTTGCGATTACTTTGTGATTGACAACTTAACGTAGTTAATATTGTCCCTAATAAAACGATAAACTTCATAAACTTTAAATTAAAAGTGTTTGCTTTATTAGTAGACTTTTTATGTTTTCCTTACAGATTAAAATGCTTTTTAGCCATTTCTACAATTTCATCACCAATTGCCAACGAAGCTGTCGCTGCTGGAGACGGAGCATTTAAAACGTGAATACTATTTTTCCCGTATTCAATTCTAAAATCATCTCTAGTATCTCCATCTTCACTCAACAATAATGCTCTTACACCAGAACGTCCTGGTTTGATGTCTTCCATTGTTAAAGACGGAATTAAACCTTGTAAAGTTTGTAAAAACAACTTTTTAGAAAAAGCTCTTCGATATTCGTTAATACCAAAACTCATGTTTTTAAAGAATAACTTCCAAGTACCACCATAAGATAATGCACTAGCGGTATCTTTTAAACTAAAGTCAGTTTTACCATATCCTTCTCTTTTAAACGTAAACACTGCATTAGGACCACATTCAATTTCGCCATCAGTCATACGAGTAAAGTGAACTCCTAAAAATGGAAAGTCTGGATTGGGTACTGGATATATTAAGTTTTTAACTTTATGTTTTGCTTGTTCAGTTAATTCATAGTAATCTCCTCTAAAGCCAACAACCTTCTCCTTGATTGCTACACCATCTTTTTTAGCAAGACGGTCGGCTTGCAATCCACCACAGAAAACTAATTTCTTTGCTGTAAAATCTCCTTTCGTTGTTTTTATTTCAGAATAATCTTCATGATGCACAAATCCTAACGCTTCTGTCCCTAAACTCACTTTACTTTCAGACTGCGCACCTAAAGCTACTTCAGCCATTTTCTCTGTTGCTCCTCTATAATCAATAATACCAGTACATGGAACCCAAATCCCACCTATGCTTTCTACATAAGGCTCTATTTCTTTCACTTGATCTCCTGAAATTTTCTCTATTCCTTCGGTATTATTAGCCAAACCATTTTGGAATATCTTATCCATAAATGGTAATTCACTTTCTTTTGTTGCTACTACCACCTTTCCACAAACATCATGTGCCACATTATGTTCTTTGGCGAAAGCCACTAACTCATGTCTACCTTTAACACAATTCTTAGCTTTCAATGAACCTGGTGTATAATACAACCCTGAGTGAATAACTCCTGAATTATTCCCCGTCTGATGATCTGCTAATTTAGTTTCCTTCTCAACTAATAAAATTTTCATTGTAGGGTATGCTTTCTGCATTTTATATAAAGTCGCAGCTCCTACAATTCCTCCTCCTATAATAGCAATATCGTATTGTGGTGTATTTTCCATCCTTAAGTCATTTTATAATAATCCGACAAAAATAAGCATTATTAACCGACTAAATGGCTACAGTTCAACGATTTTTATGAAAAAACAAAAAAAATACATCTTTTTTATTGCTGATGATAAAAGTTTGATTAATTTTGCCGTCGGGTAAGTCTTACACGACCAGCTCCTACTTAATCCCCCAGGACAGGAATGTAGCAAGGGTCGGTGGTTGTAGCGGTGCGATGTAAGTAGCTTACCCTTTTTTTGTGCCCTAAATTTTCTTTTTGATATTTTTTTACCTCCTTTTTACATTGCATCCCCCAGTGTTATAATGGTTTTTATCCGTAAATATCAACGAGCCTCTTCCCTATTTTATAATTGTTGTTAAAATCTTTCTCAAATTCATTGCCTATATACCACAAAAAGGGTATTTTTGTACTTTATTTATATTAAATCTAAATAAAAATTATGATTGAAGTAACCGAAAGTGCTAAAAATCAAGCACTTCATTTAATGAAACAAGATAATAAAGATGGATACTTTATTCGTGTTGGAGTAAAAGGAGGCGGATGCTCTGGGTTAATGTACGACTTAGACTTTGATAATGAGATAAAGGAAACAGATAAAGAATTCGAAAGTAATGGTATAAAAGTAGTTGTTGATAAAAAAAGCTTTTTATACCTAGTAGGCACTACATTGGACTTTTCAGGAGGCTTAAACGGAAAAGGATTCGTTTTTGTCAACCCTAATGCTGAGAGAACATGTGGTTGCGGTGAAAGCTTTTCGCTTTAACTTTAATTTATAGAAATATTGTAAATGGCATATACTGAAGAAAGTTTAAAAGAAGAATTGGAAAACCAAGAATATGAATTTGGTTTTACAATTGATATTGAAGCTGACAAAGCCCCAAATGGATTAAATGAAGATATTATTCGTTTTATCTCAGCAAAGAAAGATGAACCAGAATGGTTATTAGAATATCGTCTAAATGCGTTTAAAATTTGGTCACAAATGGAAGAGCCTGATTGGGCACACGTAAGTTACGAAAAGCCTAAATTTCAGGAAATTTGTTATTATGCAGCACCAAAACCGAAAAAGGAGCTAGAAAGTCTAGACGAAGTTGATCCTGAAATTCTAAAAACAATGGAAAGACTTGGAATTTCTATTGAAGAACAAAAAAGACTAACGGGTGTAGCTGTTGATTTTGTATTAGATTCGGTATCTGTTGCTACTTCTTTTAAAGAGAAATTAGGGGAACTAGGCATCATATTTTGTTCATTTAGTGATGCTGTAAAAAATCATCCTGAATTGGTCAAAAAATATTTGGGAACAGTTGTTCCAACAACAGATAACTTTTATGCAGCATTAAACTCAGCTGTTTTCTCTGACGGTTCATTCTGCTATATTCCTAAAGGAGTGAGATGCCCAATGGAACTGTCTACCTATTTTAGAATTAACGAAGCAGGTACAGGTCAATTTGAACGAACATTATTAATTGCAGATCAAGGAAGCTATGTGAGTTACTTAGAAGGTTGTACTGCTCCACAAAGAGATGAAAATCAATTACACGCCGCTGTAGTTGAGCTCATCGCTTTAGACGATGCTGAAATTAAATACTCTACTGTACAAAACTGGTACCCTGGTGATAAAGAAGGAAAAGGTGGAGTTTACAATTTTGTTACTAAACGTGGACTTTGCGAAAGAAATGCCAAAGTATCTTGGACACAAGTAGAAACAGGTTCTGCCGTAACCTGGAAGTACCCTTCATGTATTTTAAAAGGCGATCATTCAGTTGGAGAATTTTATTCGGTTGCAGTCACTAACAACTATCAACAGGCTGATACAGGGACTAAAATGATTCACATTGGAAAGAATACCAAAAGTACTATTATCTCTAAAGGTATTTCGGCTGGTAACAGTCATAACTCTTACAGAGGATTAGTTAAAATTGGGAAAGGAGCAACTAATGCTCGTAACTTCTCTCAATGTGACTCTTTGCTAATGACAGATACATCAGGAGCCCATACTTATCCATATATTGAATGCGAGAACGCTACTGCTCAATTAGAGCATGAAGCTACGACGAGTAAGATTGGAGAAGATCAATTATTCTATTGTAAACAAAGAGGAATTAGCGAAGAAAAAGCCATTAGTTTAATTGTAAATGGTTATGCAAAAGAGGTCTTGAATAAACTACCGATGGAATTTGCAGTAGAAGCACAAAAATTATTAGAAATCAGTTTAGAAAATTCGGTTGGATAAACCATATATATTATCATGAGTAATACAATTATTAAAATAAAAGATTTAGCTGCATCAATAGATGGAAAAGAAATCTTAAAAGGAGTGAACTTAGAAGTAAAAGCTGGAGAAGTACACGCAATAATGGGGCCTAATGGTGCTGGAAAAAGTACCCTTTCAGCAGTTTTAGCAGGAAGAGATGAATACGAAATCACTGGAGGTTCTGTAGAATTTCTTGGAAAAGATTTATTAGAATTCGATCCAGAAGAAAGAGCTTGGTTAGGTTTATTTTTAGCTTTTCAATACCCTGTTGAAATAGCTGGTGTAAGTAATATGAACTTCTTAAAAACAGCGCTACAAGAGCGAAGTAAATACTTAGGAGAAGAACCAATGTCTGCTAAAGACTTTTTGAAAAAAGTAAAAGAAAAAGCTGCTTTGGTAGAGTTAGATGATAAATTGAAAAACCGATCTGTAAACGAAGGCTTTTCAGGTGGAGAGAAAAAGCGTAATGAAATCTTCCAAATGGCAATGCTTGAACCTAAATTAGCTATTTTAGATGAAACAGATTCAGGATTAGATATTGATGCTTTAAGAATTGTTTCGAGTGGTGTTAACACCCTTAAAAACAGTGAAAATGCTACTGTTGTCATTACACATTATCAACGTTTATTAGATTATATCGTACCAGATTATGTACACGTATTAGCTGACGGTAAAATCGTAAAGACTGGCGACAAAAATTTAGCTATAGAATTGGAGGAAAAAGGATACGATTGGATTTAATTGTTAGTATACAATAGCATTCAATTTATTAATCAAAGAATAGATTATATATGACAATGACAATAGCACACCCCATCCTCGAAAACCTAAAACAATCAGATATTAATCCAGAGCTAACAAATCATGCACTGAATATTATCGAGAAAAGTAGTTTTCCTACTCGTAAGACTGAGGATTGGAAATATACCAGAATAAATAAAATTCTTAAACAAGAATATATTCAAAAAGAAGTGTCGAATAACTTCGATACATCCGAATACATTGACAAACGTTTAGATGCAATCAACGTATTTGTTGTTAACGGACACTACTCTACTTCACTTTCTGAGACCAATACCATTGATGGTTTGTTTATTGAAAAGATAGGTAAAAACAACATCAACTACAATACCATTACCAATATTGAAGATAATATCTTTAGTGCCATAAATACGGCTTATACAAGTGATGGGCTTAGTATCTCTGTTCAAAAAAACACTAAGATTAAACAACCTATACATATCATCAATATTCTCACTGAAGATCATGTTTTTGCCAATCCAAGAACTTTAATTGTAGTTGAACAATCGAGTGAGTTGGAGATTATCCAAACATTTATAGCTCCAAAAGCTGTAAACACATTCACCAATGCTTTAACAGAAATATTTGTTAAAGAAAATGCAAAATGTACGTTTACTAAAATAGAAAATGAGGGAACTAAAAGTGCTTTAATCTCAACTGAAGACGTTAAGCAACTAAACGATAGTACATTCCAAATCAATACCATTACCAAAAGACAAGATTTTGTTCGAAATGGATTAAATATTGCTGTGGATGGGCAAAACTGTTCAACTTATTTGAACGGAGCTTATGCGCCTATTAATGGAGAGCATGTAGACAACCATACTCGTGTTGATCACTTACAACCCAACTGTATGAGTAGTGAGATATACAAAGGGGTATTAAACGATAAATCAACAGGTGTTTTTAACGGAAAAGTGATTGTACATGTTGACGCTCAAAAAATTGAAGCTTATCAAAAAAACAATAATGTTTTAATTTCTGATCATGCTACTATGAATGCTAAACCAGAACTTGAAATATTTGCCGATGATGTTAAATGTAGTCATGGTACTACTACTGGTCAATTTGATGAGGAAGCTATTTTTTACCTACAAGCAAGAGGTATTAGTAAAACCACTGCAAAAGAGATGCTTATAGAAGCATTTATGGATGAAGTTTTTGATGAAATAGACAACGAAATGATAAGAGATTTTGTTAAGACAAACTAAAAGTATAGCTTTGGTATTATATTTGATAATTTGAACAAATTAAAACTAAAAACTATGAAAAAACTTATTTTATTCGGCTTACTTTTAGCAGGCTTTTCAACTTTCGCTCAAGAGTACAAAATTATTACTGTTGTTGAATCTATTATCCCTGCGGGATTAGGACGTTCAAGAATGATTGAAGTTACAGAGCAAAAAGATCATAATGCACTAACAACTGAGAGAGTTGACGGAAAAAAGAGTAAAGAAAAAGTAAAACGAGCTGACGCAAAAGTTGGTAATTTAAAAGAAACAAAATTATTAAACTTTTATAGCGCTACTGGTTTACAATTCTACAACATTGCTTCAAATGATGCTGTTGTGATGTCTAAAATCAACGAACTAGCTGCACAAGGTTGGGAATTAAAGTTTGTTAACTCTGGGGTTGAATCTGATGCTGGAGATACAGATGGAAAAGGAATCTTTGTAACAAGATATATTTTCTTTAAGCCTTAATTCAAAAAATGATAACTAATAAAAAAGACCAATATCGATCGATATTGGTCTTTTTTATTATACTTGTTTAAGCATTTTAATACAGTATCCATAAATGATTATTGATAATAATAACTATCAAGAAAAGTTATACTCTGAATCAGGAAAGTCTAATTTAATTCTACAATTGATAACTTATACAATCCTTTCCTTTATTGTTGGTTACGTAAGCTATGTTTATACCATAATTACAATAAAAATCCCCATTATTTATATTAATTTTTTACTCATTATTGGTTATGCAATTCTTATTGGTGTACTAATTCGAGTTGCTTTTAGATTTTCTCATAATAGAAATAAAAAGGAGCGTTATATTGTATCTATTTTAGTTTCCACGATAGGTTTTATTTCACAATGGTTAACTTATTTTGTTTTTCTTATAACAGATGGGACTCCAAGTCTACTTGATGTAATCACTCACAGTATCACTATATTTGAAAACAATCTGTTTTACACCATTTTAAAAGAGCTATATACTATTGGTTCATGGGCAATTTTTGGCATTGATGTTAATGGCTATATTTTATTATTAATATGGCTTATTGAACTAACGATAATTATATTGGTTCCTATTCTAATTATAAAACAATATCTTGCTAAACCATATTCTGAACAATTAAATAAATGGTATACTAAATATATATTAGCAGATGATTTTGAATCAATTGCAGCTCCTGTAAGTCTTTTACAAAGTTTAGATTTGAACCCAATTAATACATTAGAAGAATTAAATAAAGGAACAGGACAAAGGCACACTAAAATTTATATTTATTACCTTGAAAGAGAAGATATACAATACATAAGTTTTGAAAGAATAAGTATTATTAATAATACTAAGAAGTCTTATAATTTGATAAATGGCTTTCAAATTAATAATGAACAAGCTAAATATATATTGAGTCAATACCATTACCAAAAAGAAATTTTAGATATCTTTTAACTAGATATTGAATTCATAAACTTATATAAATTAACGCTATTAATTAGAAATATTTATTTATCTAAATCCTATTAAATTTCATAATTCTACAGTAGAAATTCATTGCTAAATAACTTAGTTTTTCTTATATTCGCGGAAAAGCAACACACACAGATTAAAATGAGTAATAAAGCAGAGAAAATAGAATTTGAAGCGTTTAAAAAAGAAGTGATCGAAGATTATACACTAGCTTGTATTAGTAGGGAAATGTCTCTTTTAGGAAGAAAAGAGGTACTAACTGGGAAAGCTAAGTTTGGTATTTTTGGAGATGGTAAAGAAGTTGCTCAATTAGCCATGGCTAAGCAATTTCAAAATGGAGACTTTAGATCAGGTTATTATAGAGATCAAACCTTTATGATGGCTATTGATGCCTTAACTATTCAACAGTACTTTGCTGGTTTATATGCACATACCAATATTGAATTAGAACCTATTTCTGGTGGTCGTCAAATGGGAGGACATTTCGCTACACGTAGTTTAGACGAAAATGGAAACTGGAAAAACTTAATGGCTCAAAAGAATTCTAGTGCAGACATCTCTCCCACTGCTGGTCAAATGCCACGTTTACTTGGCTTAGCATTAGCTTCTAAAGTATACCGTAACAATCCTTTGCTAGAAGACTTTACCAATTTCTCTAACAAAGGGAATGAAGTCGCTTTTGGAACAATTGGAGATGCCAGTACATCTGAAGGGCTGTTTTGGGAAACCATTAATGCTGCTGGTGTATTAGAAGTCCCTATGGCTATGTCTGTTTGGGACGATGGTTGGGGAATCTCTGTTGCTCGAAAATATCAAACAACTAAAGACAGTATCTCTGATGTATTGGCTGGGTTTAAAAAGACAAAGACATCCAATGGTTATAACATCTATAAAGTAAAAGGTTGGGACTACCCTAACTTAGTTAAGACTTATACTGAAGCTATTGCTAAGTGTAGAAAAGACCACACCCCTACTCTAATTCATGTTGTTGAAGTAACACAACCTCAAGGTCATTCGACTTCTGGCTCTCATGAAAGGTATAAAACCAAAGAACAATTGGAATGGGCTAAAGAATTTGACTGTATTGAGCAAATGAAAAAATGGATCCTCAGCAAGGATAATTTTGCTGGACAACCAATTGCTACAGCTGAGGAATTAGATGAAATTAGAGCTAAAGCTAAAAAGGATGTAAGAACTGAACAAAAGAAAGCTTGGGCTAACTTTTTAGCTGAATTAAAAACTGAAAAAGATACTGCTGTTACTTTATTAACAAACTTAGCTAACGAAAGTAAGCAAGGCGTATTTATTGGAAAACTTAAGGATGAGTTATCTAAAGCTATGGATCCTATTCGTAAAGAAATTCTAGGAACAGTTAAAAAAGCTTTACGACTAACTAGAGGGGAAAGTATTAATGCAAAAACAGCTTTAATCAATTGGGTAAAACAAATTCAAAACGAGGCACACGATAAATACAGTTCGTATTTATATTCGGAGTCTGAGTTAAGTCCTTTAAACGCTGAAGAGGTTGCTCCTAGCTACTCAGAGAATCCAGAGAAAGTAGATGGAAGAGTTATTCTAAGAGAGAACTTTAGAGGCTTATTTGATAAATATCCTGAGTTATTAACTTTTGGTGAAGATACTGGAAAAATTGGAGGAGTAAACCAATCCATGGAGGGCATTCAAGAGCAATTTGGTGAATTGAGGGTTTCTGATACTGGTATTCGTGAAGCAACTATTTTAGGTCAAGGAATTGGTATGGCTATGAGAGGTTTAAAACCTATCGCTGAGATACAATACTTAGATTATATTTTGTATTGTTTACAAATCATGAGCGATGATTTAGCTACTGTACAATGGCGAACAAAGGGAGGACAGAAATCTCCATTAATTATTAGAACTAGAGGACATCGTTTAGAGGGTGTATGGCATGCAGGTTCACCAATGGCTGGAATTATTAACTTAGTCAAAGGAATTCATGTTTGTGTACCTAGAAACATGACCAAAGCAGCTGGTTTTTACAATACCTTATTAGAAGGTGACGACCCTGCTTTAGTTGTTGAATGTTTGAATGGCTATAGAACAAAAGAGTTAATGCCAGAAAACTTGACACAATTTAAAACACCTCTTGGTATTCCTGAAGTAGTTCAAGAAGGTACCGACATTACAGTTGTAAGTTATGGTTCGACATTCAACCTTTGTGAAATTGCTGCTAAACAATTACAAGAAGTTGGTATTTCTGTTGAATTAATTGATGTTCAAACTCTTATTCCTTTTGATACTGAACATGCTATTGTAGAATCCCTTAAGAAAACCAATAAAATTTTATTTGTAGATGAAGATTTTGAGGGGGGAACTACTGCTTATATGATGCAACAGGTGTTACAAAACCAAGGAGGTTATTATCACTTAGATGCACAACCTAAAACATTAGCTGCAAAACCACATCGACCAGCCTATGGAACTGATGGGGATTATTTCTCTAAACCAAGTGTTGATGATATTTTTGATGCTGTTTATGAGATCATGCAGGAAGATAACCCTTCAGTTTTTCAACCTATTTATTCTTAATAGCATTCAATGAATGCATCAAAAAACAGCTTAGAATTCTAAGCTGTTTTTTTTGTTACACACTAGTCAATTACTAAATTAGCATAGCTAACCCCTTGCTATGCATCCCCAATTTCAGCTCCTTTATTTAAGAAGAGTCCCTTTTTTAAAGATCCTAATTCCTTTACTATTAGGAATAATACTTTCTAAACACTTTCCTTATTCATTAAGCGTTTTTTTAACCATAGTCTTTTTATTTTTGGGAGGAATTCTATTTTTTGCAAAAACCTTTCAACAGTCTTATACCACCAATCATTTCTTTGGCCTATTCATTAGCTTATTTTTATTATTTTTTGGTAGCAGCTATACTCATTTTAGAACAGAAATTAATTTTCCAAATTATTTCCAACACCTTCAAACTGACTCTATACTTGAGGGATACATCAGTGAAGCAATAATCGAAAAAAAGAAGTGTTTTGAAACAGTTATCAGTCTTAAAAAAGTTTACCAAAACCACTCAAAAACCATTACCAATGGAAAGATCAAATGTCTTTTTCCTAAACAACTATCCCATTCCCTACAAATAGGTGATGTCATTTTATTCAAAGCTCAGCTCAATGAAATAAATCCACCAGCCTTTCCCGAACAATTTAATTACAAAAAATACCTGGAAGCGAAAGGAATTTTTCATTCAACGTATCTTACCAAGAATCAATTTATCAAAATTAGCCATATTAATACTCCTTATATTCTCGCTCAAAAGGCTAGAGTTAACCTTATTAAACTATTCAGAAAATCCTATCTAAACAAAGACGGATTAGCTATTGTATCCGCCTTGTTCTTAGGTGAAAAAAAATTACTCAATACAACAATTAAAGATCATTTTACGACCATTGGGGCAATGCATGTTTTAGCAGTATCTGGGTTACATGTTGGAATCCTCTTGTTTATTATCAATGGTTGTTTAAACTTCTTTTTTAGAAAAAATAAAAGCACTAAACTTAAATTACTCCTCTCCATCTTACTCATCTGGGGATTTGCTTTTATAACTGGTCTAAGCGTGAGCGTAATGAGAGCAAGTATCATGTTTTCCTTAATTGCAATTGGGAGGCTCTTATTAGAAAACAAAAACATTTACAATATCATCTTAGCTTCAGCTTTTGTATTACTAATTATCAACCCTAATTTTATAACAGATATTGGCTTTCAACTCAGTTATCTAGCTGTTTTAGGTATCATCTACTTCTATCCAAAAATTTTCAACCTTTTCTTTATCAAGAATAAAATCATCAATTATATATGGAGCATTACAGCAGTTTCTATTGCTGCACAAATAGCTACTATTCCAATTAGTATTTTTTATTTTCATCAAATCTCTATCCTCTCTATTCTCTCAAATATCTTCGTTACATGTTTTGCTATTTTAATCATAACAATTGGCGTTTTAATGTTGAGCACTATTTATATCGATTTTATATTTTTATTCTTATCTAAATGCTTAAATACTCTAATTGAAGTCTTACTACAAATAGTAAAAAAATTGGCGTTAACTCCCTATGGTAAATTAGAGGGACTAACTCTTTCAACCTTAGAATTAGGACTCTATTTTGTTGGAGTCTTTTGCTTTATTATACTATTAGAGACCAAACGATTAAAGTACCTAAATTACACTTTAATGATCCTCCTATGTTTTACAATCAGTAAGCACTATAACTACAACCAAAGAAAACAATTACAAAAAATTACATTTTTAAACACTAACAATCAAATTGCTTTTAATATTACAACCCCAAACAATAATATTCTTTGTCATTCGATTTCTGACAAAGAAGTGATGTACTATTTATCGAAATCATTGCAAAATTTTTGGTTGAAAAACACGTCTAAAAAAGCTACTACAAAAATACTTTCTAAGAACAATGAGCTAGTAATACTTAACAAGCTTAAAATACTCATTCTTAACCACCAACTCAATACTTCAATTGAAGAATGGTGTGATTTTGTCATCATTAATAATCCCAAATTAAATTTAGAAAAAATCAATCAACTCGTTAGGACAAATACGATTGTGTTTAGTAACAAGATCTCTCCTCAACATTTCCTTTATTTTAAAAATAAAATTCAGTTTTTAGAAGTTAACCTATATACCTCCCTAAATAATCCATGTTTTAAAATCAACCTTTAAATATAAGCTAATAACGATGGGTTAAAAATAGTTAAAATGACAGTTTGACAGTAAATGTTTTTTGGTATCAGTTTTGACAATAGAGAAAGTAGTTTAACTTTACATAAAAATTTAATAAATAATAAAATGGCATTAGAATTTACAGAATCAAACTTTGATGAATTAACAAACACAGATAAACCTGTATTAGTTGACTTTTGGGCTGAATGGTGTGGACCATGTAGATTAGTAGGACCTCACGTTGAGGCATTAGCTACTGAATATGAGGGAAAAGCAGTTGTTGGAAAAGTAAACGTTGACCAATATGGAACTTTAGCAGCTAAATTTGGAGTAAGAAATATCCCTACTTTGATTGTCTTAAAAAACGGAGAAGTGGTAGAGAAAGTAGTTGGAGCTGTTCCTAAAGCTACTTTAGCAGCTAAATTAGACGCTAATCTATAAACGAAACGAACTTAAGTCTATTTTGACATTAAGCATAAAAAAACCGAATAGTTTAACAACTATTCGGTTTTTTTTATGGTACTCATAATCCAATTATACAATTCCAGGATAAACTTTCAACGCTTCTTCTAAGCATTTAACTGCTTTGGTTAAAGCTTCTTTATTTAAAACATAAGCAATTCTTACTTCTTGTTGTCCCAGACCTTTTGTGGCATAAAAACCTGTAGCTGGTGCCAACATTACAGTTTCTCCGTCATAATCAAACTCTTCCAACAACCATTGACAAAACTTATCTGCATTATCAATAGGTAATTTTGCAATAGCATAAAACGCTCCTTTTGGTTTAGGGCAAATAACCCCTTCAATTTTATTTAAACCATCAATTAAAATATCACGACGTTCTACATACTCCTCAATTACAGTATCAAAATAACTCTGTGGGGTTTCCAAAGCAGCTTCTCCAGCTATTTGACCAAAAGTTGGAGGACTTAACCTTGCTTGACCAAACTTTAAAGCAGCAGCCATAAATTCAGCATTTTTACTAATCAATGCTCCTACTCTAGCTCCACACATACTATAACGTTTAGAAACAGAATCTACAAGAATTACATTGTTTTCTATTCCCTCTAAATTTAGCGCTGAATATGGAGTTGCACCATCATAGCAAAATTCTCTGTACACCTCATCAGCAAATAAAAACAAATCGTATTTCTTAACTAAATCTCTCAAGGTCTCTAATTCTTCTTGACTGTATAAGTACCCTGTTGGATTTCCAGGATTACAGATTAAAATTCCTTTTGTCTTAGGAGTAATTAACTTTTCAAAATCTTCAATTGGAGGTAATGAAAAACCATTTTCAATCTTTGCTGTTACAGGAACTACATTGACATTGGCAGTAACACCAAAGCCATTATAGTTTGCATAAAATGGTTCAGGAATAATTAATTCATCCCCTTCATTAAAACAAGTTTGAAAGGCAAAAACTAAAGCTTCCGACCCTCCAGTAGTAATCATAATTTCATTTTCAGGATTTAAATCAATATTAAATCCTTTGTAATATTTTGCTAAACCTTCGCGGTATGATTGAAAACCAGCAGAATGACTATATTCAACAACTTTTAGATCAAGGTTATGCATTTTATCTAAAACGACCTGAGGTGTTTCAATATCTGGTTGACCAATATTTAAGTGGTAAACTTTTTTTCCTGACTTTTTGGCTTGTTCTGCATACGGCACCAACTTACGTATTGGTGATGCAGGCATTTGTGTAGCTTTATGAGATAAACTCGGCATAGTAATTTTATATTTTATATCTGTTTGGTATTAGGGTTACAAAATAACAAAAGTTATTAAATTCTAATGACTCCTATCTAAATAAATAAAGTGCTTTGTTGATAAATCACCCATATGGACGAGGCCTGTAAAAATCATTTACAATATATTTGACGAAATAAATCTTAGCTTTATGAAACATATTAGCATATTTATAATATTTTTTTTGATTAGTTATTTAGCTAGTGCTCAAGTCCCTAATCAAATTAGCGGCATCAATTATCAAGGTATTGCAAGAGAAGCTGATGGGACACCTATAGCAGACAATACAATCGATGTTGCAATTTCAATACTGGATAATGGAGGTAATACTATTTTTAGTGAAACACATAGTGGTGTATTAACCAATCAGTTTGGCCTATTTACTTTAATTATCGGAACTGTAAATACATTAGACGCCAACCTATGGAATCAAGCTATTAAAATTAAAACAGAAGCAGATTTTGGTTCTGGAATGGTTGAAATTGGTACAGTTGTTTTAGCTGCTGTTCCTTATGCCTTTAAAGCAAAATATGAAGGACAAAAAATTGAATATTCAAGCAGTAACAACAGACTATATATCACCAACGGAAATGGAACATATCTTGATTCTGTAACGATTGCCTCAGGAGGGAGTTCACTTCCTGCTGGTGGAACAAATGGACAAGTACTATCAACAGATGGTAATGGGAATTACGCTTGGATAACTGATAACGACAGTGATCCCGCTAACGAGATTCAAAATTTAGAATTAGATGGTGACTCAACCATCATTCTTAAAGAAGGAAATGGAAATATCAACAGTACCATTCATCTCCCTAATGATAACCAAAGACTTAATCTATCAGGAACCATCATCTCTATTGAAAATGGAAATAATATTGACTTAGGTTCAATTATTCCAGCAGGAGGTACTGATGACCAAAATTTAGACTCAGCTGTTCTAAGTGGAACAAGCTTATCCATACATATAGAAGGAGGAAATGCCGCTTCTGTAGATTTATCGAGTTTACAAGATGGCACAGGAACAGATAATCAAGATTTGGAACTTACTGGTAATAACCTAACATTAACCAACGATGGTACATCGGTAGATTTAAGTGGGTATTTAGACAATACTGATGCGCAAACGCTATCTTTATCAGGAAATACATTAACAATTAGTAATGGAAATAACGTAACTTTAACTGATAATGTAAATGATGCTGATGCTAACCCTACCAATGAAATTCAAACACTTACCCTCTCTGGAAATACTCTAGAAATATCTGGAGGAAATACGGTAACGCTACCTTCAGGTTCTGATAATCAAGATTTAGAGCTTTCTGGAAATAACCTGACATTAACCAACGACGTTACCCCTGTAGATTTAAGTGGTTATTTAGACAATACTGATGCACAGACCTTATCTTTATCAGGAAACACATTAACAATCAGTAACGGAAATAATGTAACCTTGACTGATAACGTAAATGATGCTGATGCTGATCCCAATAATGAAATTGAGTTACCAACTGGAGGTACAAATGGACAACTATTATCTACAGATGGAAGTGGTAATTATTCTTGGATTAGTGACAATATAGGTAGTGACGACCAAGCCATTAGTGGAAGTGGACTTTCTGGAACGACATTAACCATTGGAATTGAAGGAGGATCAAATGAAACTGTTGACTTATCTTCATTGGCTGAAGCTGATGACGACTGGTTTTTGGGAGGTTCTACTACCGCAAAACCTACTTCTATTAATGACGATATATGGAAACGAGGTAATGTAGGTATTTTTGGAGCTGTTGGAAGTAATACTATTAGCCATATGCTTACAATTGGACAGACATCAAGTACAACAACACCAATGGTCGCTATAAAAAATGGTCATGCAACAGGAGATGCCAGCATGCTATTTGATGGAGGAACAACTGATTATTCAATAGGTTCTGATGCTGGGAATGGTAGCTTTACCATCGCTCAAAATTCCTCAGGGTTAGGTACTAACGACCGTTTAGTTATTCAAAACAATTCAGGTTATGTTGGTATTGGTACTTCTTCACCAGGAGCGAAGTTAGACATCAAAACGAATAGCGCTACAACTGATGCTTTGTATATTGGTCAATCAACTACTTTACCACAACTTGTTGTTAAAGCAGGTGGAAATGTGGGGATTGGAACAACTTCTCCTAGTTCAAAATTAGCAATTGAAAATAGTGCAAATGCGCATATTGACTTAACCAGTACATCTGGTAATGCTAAAATAAACTTACAATCTAGCTCAGGAAACTCCTCTATTAACTTCTATGAAAGTGGTACTTCGCAAGCAGAAATTGGTTGGAATAGCGCCTCTAACTATCTCTATTTAAATGATGGAACAGCCAACAGCCTAACTTCCAGATCAGGGAGAGTTGGGGTTGGAACCAACTTTCCTTCAGAAAAACTTCATATTGTAAACAATAATGAAAATATCTCTTTAAAAGTTGAAAATTCGTATGCTTCAGGCAATATATACGGTATTCAAAACAGAATTACTAGTTCAACTACTAATAATAATGCAACGTATGCTACTTGGAATGGTGTTAATAATGTAAATAATTCAAACACGCTTGCTACTTCTACTTTTGCCAATTACTCTTTTACCAATAATGGAGGTACTGGAACTAGTTATGGTTATTATTACAGAGATTATTCTGGTACAAATACTAGCTATGGAATATATACACAAGGAGAGGATAGAAATTACCTAAGTGGACGTATTGGTTTAGGTGTAACTAGTCCTTCTTACCAATTGCACCTAAGTTCTAATAGTGCTGCAAAACCTACTTCTAGTGCTTGGACAGTAACTTCAGACAAACGTTTAAAAGAAAATATTCTTCCATATAAATCTGGCATTGATGATATTATGAAAATAAATCCCGTTTGGTATACCTATAATGGTAAAGCAGGACTCCCTAGAGAAACAGGGATAGGTGTAATAGCTCAAGATTTACAAAAAATTGCTCCTTACATGGTTAATGAATGGACCTACCAAAACAAAGAAACATACCTTGGCGTTGATAATGGGGCAATGACTTATATGCTTATTAATGCAACTAAGCAACAACAGGAAGTCATCTTAAGTATGGAAGAACAATTAAAAGTTCAACAAAAACAAATAAATGCTTTAATTAAAGAAATTGAAAACTTAAAGAAGTAAAAATGAAATTATTATTCATTCTATTCATACCTTTTTCTTGCTTCTCCCAACAAGTTTTGAGCTCTGGGGGAAATGCACCTTCTCCAACCAACATTAGTGAGCAAACGATTTCGTTTACTATTGGAGAGCCTTTGATTACTACAGGTGGAGATGATGAATTAATCACTGAAGGATTTCAACAACCCCATATAAAAGGAAAAGTATATGTAGCTGGAGTTAATGCTTTTTCTCCCAACAATGACGGGAATAATGATACTTGGCTTTATAAAAAACCGTCTGAACAATATCAAATAGAAATTTTTTCACGTTGGGGAAACATAGTATGGAACAATACAGAAGACCTTTCTAATAGTGAATGGGATGGAACTGATAGCAATGGAAATGTATTGCCTGATGGCACTTATTTTTACACAATCAAAGTGAATGGCAAAGCACTTGAAAATGGCTCTGGATATATAGAAATCACACGATAAAATTAGATGGTAAAAACGTTTAAATATAGCCTTACATTTCTTCTTGTTTGTATTCTTTTTTTTAGGAATATAGCACAACAGGATTTTGTGCATACACAATATATGTTTAACCTCTTTAGCATAAATCCTGCTTATGCAGGGAGTAAAAACACCATGGATATTAATTTATCTCATAGAAGTCAGTGGATAGGTTTAGACGGAGCACCACAAACTCAATTTTTATCCATCCACTCCCCTATTTTACAAAATAAAGTAGGACTAGGACTTCAAATTAGTAACGATGCAATTGGCCCAAGAAAAGTCTTAGGAGTTAATACTGCTTATGCTTATCATATTGATCTCAACAAAGGTAAACTAGGATTTGGGTTGAGAGCTGGAGCATATAATTTTACTTATGATTGGAGTCAACTTAATTATGAATCTGGCTATGATGGTGTAATTGGCATGAAAAACCCTAATACACTTGCTGTTAATTTTGATTTTGGGGTTTATTATAAAAACAGAGTCAACTATGCTGGTTTAGAAATAGCTCATTTAAATCAAGCTAAAATTTACACTTCAGATTCGTTAACAAGCGAAGCGCACTTATACCCACACCTAGCCTTATTTTATGGACATGCTTTCGAAATCAACGACAATATGGTTCTTAAATCTTCGATCTTGGCTCGTGCTGTTCAAAATAACAGTTATATCGATGTCAACCTGAGTATGCTTTTTAATGATTTTCTATGGTTTGGCGCTTCATACAAAAGTGTAGGAATCGTTGGAGCGATTACAAAATTCAACATTTCTAAACGATTCAATGCTGGATATTCTTTAGATTATCCAATTTCTAATACTTTTTTAAAAAGGACTTCCCACGAGCTATTTTTAACGTACAACATCTCTATGTATAAAGAGTTAGGAGTCTCTCCTCGTTATTTTTAATTGTGAAAAAGTTATTATTATTCATATTACTCGGAGTTAACTTTCTTTTGTTTGGACAAGAACAAAAAGGAGATGAATACTTTCAATTACATGATTATAACGCAGCGATCAAAGCCTACCTAAAAGCACTTAAGAAAAATGAAAATGGGACCCTACACCAAAAAGTAGGAAAGGCTTATTTATTTGCGAAAGATTATAACAATGCTGATAAACACTACAACCTATCTTTAACATTTGATGATCAAGATGATTCGACTTTATTTCAGTATGCAAAAGCTTTATTAATCTTAAATCATAAAAAAGAAGCAAGAAAATACTTTGACGTTTATTCAACAAAATACCCTAAAGATCATTTAGCAAAACAGTATTTAAAACTTTACGACTCTTTGTTAGTTGATACGCAAAGAAAACCAGACTTTTCTATTCAAACTTTAGAAGGTGGAATTAATACTGAACTTTCAGAATACGGAGCTAAACCCCATAAAAATGGATTATTATACCTTTCAGAAAAATCACCAGATTTAGTGAATGACCAACACAATACGCTTGTAAACTCAAATTATTTTGGGATTTATTACAGTGAAAATTCAGGAGTAGGAAACTTTTACAATAATAAATTAAACTCTCCATGGAATAATGGTTCTGTAGTCTTATCTCCAGATGGTTCAAAACTGTATTTCACAAAAACATTCCGCAATAGAAAAACAGAAGTCATGCAACTTTTTTATTGTAACATTGAGGGAGATAAATTATCTAAACCAATTCCTTTTGAGTACAACAACAAAGAATACTCTATACTTCATCCAGCTTTTAGTGAAGATGGAAAAACACTTTACTTCAGTTCTAATAAAAAAGGAGGTAAAGGAGGCTGGGATATTTATTATTCTAAAAAAGATCGAAAATACGGTTGGTTGGCTCCTAAACCCATAAATGGAAATATTAATACAGCCGGCAATGAAGTTTTTCCGCATGCATATAAGGGCAATCTTTACTTTTCCTCTGATGGACATTTTGGATATGGAGGTTTAGATCTTTTTAAAGCTAGAGCCAATGAATATTATAAAAACATTTACAATTTAGGAGCTCCCATTAACTCACCTAAGGATGATTTTTCAATTTTTTACACCTCTCAACTTAACGGCTACTTTTCAAGTGATCGACCATCAGGAAAGGGGAAAGATGACATTTATCAATTTACCGAAATAGAGCATCCAATAATAACAGATACTGCAACTTCTATTTCTGGAGTATTTCAATTCAAAAAGATTGGACTAGCTCAAAAGGAATTAATCTTATATGATGAAAATGGTATTGAGGTTGAAAGAATTATTACGGATAAAGATGGGAACTTTGTTTTTAATCAATTAAAGCCTGGAGTAAATTATACCATTTTACCAGCTGAAGAAATTGAAGATGCAGATTTATTTCTAACCAATTCGAAAGGTGAAAAAATTATCTTAGCCCAAAGCGATGGGAAACAATTTATCTTTAAAACAATAAAATCAGATTACGCCGAAGCCTTACTCCCTATTGAAGAGGAAGATCCCAGTTTTTTAATTATACCTATCAAAGGTTTTGTTTATAAAACGATCAAAGGAGATTTTAATGAACGAATCGAAATCAAGGTCTATGATGAAAGTGGTACTTTGATTGGAAGAACATACACTAATAAAGATGGAACTTTTGTCTTTAATACCCTAACTCCTCAAAATAATTACTTCTTGGAAATAGCAGAAGAGGAAGAACTCCATATCATTATCAAGTCAAAAAATGATACTGATGAACAAGCAGAGAGACAAGAAAACGGTCAATTTCTTTTCAAGAGAATCAAGAATAATGATGACGCTATTTTATTAGTAAATGAAAACAATGATTTAATTCGAATTTTCCAAAATGAGCGCTTCTCCGTTAATAATATATTATACGAAACCAATAGTGCAGAATTAAATATTGATGCCATTACTGAACTTAACAAATTATACATCATGTATAAGAAAAACATTCATTTAACCTTTACAATAGAATCCCATACAGACAGTAAAGGCAGTGATAAATACAATTTAAAGCTATCAGAAAAAAGAGCAAAAAAAGTAGTAGAATACCTTGAAAACAAGGGTATTCCCAAAACACACTTAATTGCTAAAGGCCTAGGAGAAACCAAATTACTAAACAAATGTGGTAATAACGATAGTTGTTCGGATGAAGAACATGCCATCAATAGACGAACTGAAATTAAATTAAAAGGTAAAAAAACAGAGTTTTAATCAAAATACTTATTTTCAATAATTTATCTTAAAATAAGTCTCATTAATAGACAACCTTTTCTTAAATTCAACGTCAATAATTTGCAATTATTGATACGATTTTGAGATTTGTTTTTGTCCATATTGTTATATTCTTTTTTTCTTTCGCTAGTTATTGGGGACAAGAAAAGCATGCTGCTATTCAATTTAGAGAAAACAAAGGACAGTATGAATCTTTTATACGATATTACTTATCGATTAATGAAGGGGAGATATACCTAGAAGACAATCAAATTACTTATCATTTATTCAGTAGAGACTTGATCGCTGATATTCACCACCACAAAAAGCCCAAAGACACTCCTATCAATGGACATGCTTATCGTGTTTCTTTTGAAAATGCTAATACATCTTCTCTTTTTTATGGAGAAGGTCAATCTTCTAATTACAGCAACTATTTTATTGGGAACAATTCTAAAAAGTGGGCCAGTCAAGTTTATGATTACGAAACTGTTTATTACAAAAACATCTATGAGGGTATCGATTTAAAATTTTATGGCTTTTATGGACAAGTCAAGTACGATTTCATTGTTGAACCTGGAGCAAATCCAGAAAACATCATTTTAAAATACGATGGTATTGACCAAATGAAAATTAAGAATGGACACTTATTCTTAGAGTCCAACTATGGAACTTTAGTAGAACAAAGTCCTTATGCCTACCAAATCATTGACGGAAAAGAAGTTAAAATAGATTGCCAATATGTTTTAAAAGGGAATAAAGTTTCTTTTCAATTGAATGAAGCCTACAATCCAAACATTGAGTTAATCATTGACCCTGTTTTATCATTTGCTACCTATACAGGATCCACTGCTAGTAATTTTGGCTGTACTGCTACTTATGATGATGATGGAAATATGTATGTTGGCGGAACTGTTTTTGGCTTTGGTTATCCCACCACTATTGGAGGTTTTCAAACTACCTATAACGGCGGTTCTATTGATATGGGAATTACTAAATTTTCTTCTAACGGTTCCAACCTTATCTACTCTACCTATATTGGTGGGAGTGATAACGAAATCCCCCATAGTTTGGTCGTTAATAGTTTAAATCATCTTTGTATTATGGGAACATCAGGATCAATAGATTACCCAACCACTAATGGAGTTTATGATGATACTTTTAATGCTGGACCTTCTCTTAGTTTAGGTACTGGATATGGTTTTCAATACCTAAACGGTTGTGATATTGTTATTTCAAAACTAAATTTAAATGGGTCTACTCTTTTGGGGTCCACTTTTGTAGGAGGAACGGGAAATGATGGTATCAATCGAGATTCAGAATTACATTATAATTATGGAGATGCTTTTAGGGGAGAAATCATTGTTGATGCAAACGATAATATTTATGTAGCATCCACAACATCATCAACTGATTTTCCAACAAATTCTCCTACACAAGCATCATACGGAGGAGGTGGTTTAGATGGCTGTGTTTTTAAACTCAATAACACCCTATCGACATTGTTATGGGGAACCTACGTTGGAGGAAGTAATTACGATTGTGCCTATTCAATACAATTAGATGCTATTGGTGATATTTTTGTAACTGGCGGAACAAAAAGCACAGATTTTACCACAACTAGTGGAGCTTTACATGAATCCTACATAGGAGGAAGTGCAGATGGTTTTATCACTCATTATACTGCTAATGGGAGTGCTATAGCAGCCTCAACCTATATCGGAACTTCTGGATATGATCAATGTTTTTTTGTACAAGCTGATATTGATGATGATATTTTTGTTGTTGGGCAAACAGATGGCACATACCCCATTACTCCAGGAACATATAACAACCCTAACAGCGGACAATTTATACAAAAACTTCCTAATGATTTAAGCAGTTCTTTAGTCTCTACAACTATTGGAACTGGTTCGGGAGAAGTGGATATTGCTATCAGTGCTTTTTTGGTTAGTGACTGTAATCAAATTTATATTTCTGGATGGGGAGGCGCCACCAATAGATTCACAACAATGGGAGCGCTAGCAACTTCTAGTACAACTTCTGGATTACCTACCACCTCTCCTACTTTCCAAAACACTACAGATGGAGACGACTTCTATTTAGCTGTATTGAATGAAAATGCACAAGACTTACTATACGCAACTTTTTTTGGAGGAACTTTAAGTCACGAACATGTTGATGGAGGGACAAGTCGTTTTGATAAAAGAGGAAAAGTATATCAAGCTGTTTGTGCTGGATGTGGAGGCTTTGATGACTTTCCAACGAACCCTAGTGCTTGGTCTACAACCAACAATAGTACTAATTGTAATCTGGGAGCTTTTAAATTTGATTTGGCCAATATCACTCCTACCATAAGTATTCCTCTTCCTTACGTATGCTTACCAAGCTCCTATACTTTTAGCAATAATTCATCTGGAGGGAATTCCTATTATTGGGATTTTGGTGATGGTAATAGCTCTACTGATTTTGAACCTGTCCATAATTACTCCGATACAGGAAATTATCAAGTGCAGTTAATTGTAATGGACACCAGTGGATGTTTAGCTCCCGACACTGCTTACTTAAGTATAGATGTTTTTATGCTTAATAATGCAATTATTACGCAAACAGACACTATTTGTCCAGGAGACAGTGCTCAACTAAATGCTAGTGGTGGAGTAAGCTACCAGTGGAGTCCCAACACCTACATCTCCAACCCTACTATTGCTAATCCATACGTATATCCTCCAACTACCACAACTTATCAAGTTGTTACTACAGATAGTTGTGGAGCTGATACTGCTCAAATCATTATTGAGGTATACAATGAAGTCATCACAACAATGCCAGATTCAACAATATGTATTGGAAATTCAGTCCAGCTAACGGCTTCAGGAGGCACGGACTACAACTGGCTCCCTACACCAGACATGGTTAACCCAAGTACTCAAACACCAACAGTCACACCAACAACTACGACGACCTATTTTGTTGATGTAACTACAGCTAATGGTTGTCAATTACTCGACTCCGTTACTATAAATGTAATCACTACAATTCCTATCCCGGACCTCCCCAACGATACTTTAATTTGCTACGGTGACACCATTAATATTTCTGCAAGTGGAGGTTCTTCAATACTATGGAACCCAGCCAATATTGTGGGCGACCCTATCAGTTATAACACTACCGCATTTCCTACAGACACCACCATGCTTGTTGCCGATTTTATCAACGCTTGTGGAGTTGTCAGAGATTCTTTCTTAATTGAAGTTACAGACATCTTTCCAACTATTGTAAACGATACCATTATATGCCCAAATGATACAGCGATATTATGGGCTGATAACGCTGACTTTTACGAATGGTCTCCAGCTAGTTCTTTGACACATCCTGATAGTAATTACACCTTAGCAATCCCTCAAGGAGAAACAGTATATCAAGTAATTTGTTCTAATACAGCAGGCTGCTCTAAAACACTCACAACGACTGTAGAACTCTTCCCTACTCCTTACGTCTATGCAGGAGCTGATTTAAACGTGTTTTATGGTGTACCTACAACTTTAAATGGAACAACTACAATGAATACACTATACTGGGAAAGTCCCGATAGTCTTAGCTGTATCCATTGTTTAACCCCTCAGTTTATTCCAAGTTCAACTTCTGAACACATTTTATTTGTTGAAGATGAAAATGGATGCATTAACTCTGATACTGTTACGACTTATGTAAATAGTACATTATATATTCCTAATTCATTTTCCCCAAATGGAGATGGACACAATGACTTTTTTATTACTCTTGGTGAAGAAATTACAGCCTTTAACATAAAAGTTTTTGATCGTTGGGGATTATTAATTTTTGAATCTGATGATTTAGATCACTATTGGGACGGAAAATACAAAGGAAAATTAGTGCAACAAGACGCCTATATTTGGAAAGTTAAATATAGTGATCACACCAACAGTGGAACTGAAATCATTGGTCATGTAAATGTTATAAAATAAAGATCTCAATTTATTTTTACAATTTACGCTTTTGAATTGAACGACTAATTTTATCTTTATATCCAAATGAAAACAATCTTTTTACTAAATCAGCTAGGTATAATGTTTATTACAAGATCCACTTTTTTGTTTCTCCCCTTAATACTAGTAGTCTTCGTTACTTCTTCTTGCGCTAACTCCGAAAAGGAAAAGAACACAGAAGTTAAGATGAAGAATCTTATTACGAACGGATATACCAATAAGACATCCTATTCTTCTAAAGATTCTATCACTATCTTTTTAAATACACTTCAAACCGTAAAGGACTATGAATTAGAAATCCTTACTATAAATGGAGAAAAAGTTCATACTGTTTACACTTCTATTTTTCCTCAAGAAATCGACTCTAACAAACTCTATGAAAAAGGATTTGGATACAAAGAAAATATAAAAATAGCTGTCCCGAATTTGAAAAGCGGAATCTATCTAATAGAAGGTAAAATTCCATTTATTATCAAACCCAATCAACAATATGACGTAATTGTTTTATATTCCTCAAATACTGAAAATGCCTACTGTAATCAAGGAGGAAAAAGCACTTATGCATACAACTCCTCTGATAGAATACCAGCAACAACTGTATCCTTTGAGCGTCCAATTAGTCTTCCTAAACACTCCTCAGAATTTTTAAGGTGGTTAGAAAAAGATAGCGGTTATGACATTGGCTATATTTGTGATCAAGACCTGGATGATTATCATAACATCGCTAATGCAGAATTACTAATTATACCAGGACATTCTGAATATTGGACAAAAAAAGCTAGACAAAATTTTGATCGTTTTGTAGCACAAGGAAAAAATGCTCTAATATTGAGTGGTAATTCCATGTGGTGGCAGGTTCGCTATAATCAATCAGGGAATCAAATGATTTGTCACAGAGTAAAAGAAGAGGACTCTATTGAAAACGCTAGTTTACAAACGATCCTTTGGAATGATTCCTCTTTAAATTATCCAATTCTTGAATCTATTGGACTCGACTTCGACTATGGAGGTTATGGGAAAAAAGGAAGAAGTTGGGGAGGATATAAAATAGTCTCTAATGCCTCTCCTATTTTTAAAGGCGTAGATCTTTCTGTAAACGATACGTTACACCTACCAACCGATGAGTATGATGGGGCTAATTTAATTTTCTCTGATGATTCTTTAAGTGTGTCACTGAACAATCGTTATAATTTCTACCAATATGAACTCATTGGATATGACCTCGCAAAACGAAAGGAACACTCAAATGGCGCATGGATTATGATGCAAAAAAAGCCATCTTCTGGTATTATCATCAATACTGGCTCAACCAATTGGTGTAAATCAGAAGGTATGCTTGAAAAGGACGCTGATAAAATCAAACAATTGACCTTAAACATGATGGATTTGTTATTAAATAATCCGTCTTCTATTTTCCAAAAGAACTAAGCCAACTTATAAAGAACGGCTTAAGTTATATTTCCACGGGTAAAACTCACCACAATAAACCTATTGGGGTTATTAACGGATCAAGCTAACCCTACAATTTAACAACAAAAAAGCCCTTAGCATGATACTAAGGACTTTCTTTGATTTATTAACTATATGACTTCTTATTTAATAAGTTAGATATTGTTTAAACTATTTACAATGCATTTAAAAATGCTTGTTTGTTATTAGAAAAAGTAAATGTTTCTCCTGCCATCCAGTAATTACCTTTATCAGAAATATATGGTATTGCTGCTTTTGCTGTTTCCAATCGATTATTATCGAATGTAAACGCTCTTAATAATTGAGTCATCTGCTGCGATGAAATCCTACCATTTTTTATTGCAGTTAAGACCACTTGTTTTCTATTGTTATCAAAACTCTCTTTCCTAACCGCATTTTGTAGTACCTGAAAAGCCTGATGATTCATACCATAGCTGTTGTTTGGTCTTGGGTAGTTAGGTCTAGGCGAGCAAGTACCATTTCCACCATTATTATAAGCTCCGTTTCTATTGATATGTCTTAGGAAGTTTCTTTTGTTAGAATCAAACACAAATGTCTCCCCTACTATAAAGTAGTTTTCTATATCAACAACCGAATTTGTTATTTGCTTTGCTGCATTTAAACGATGTGAATCGAATGAAAACTTTTGTAATAGATGCTTCGCTTGGTTAGAAGTGATTCCATGTCTTTGAGCTCTTTGAACCAACATTCTCGCTTTACGGCTATCAGTTGAATGTCTAAAATCATTTCTCAATTGATTAAACACGTAACGACTCATACCATAATTATAGTGATTCCCATTGGGCATGTTCCCATAATTTGAATTATCGTATTGGTTATTATAATCATTTGGATAAGGTGTATAAAAACTACCATTGTTACTTGTTGAAATCGTTAAATTCCCATTAGTTATTGTACCAAACAATTCTTGACCATCTTCTATATCAATAAAACCATTGTACAAAGAAGAAGAAGTATAATTATTTTTCTGAATTACAGATAAGGTATGCCTACCTGGAAATAAATCAAGAAAACGTATTGTTGAAGAAGTCTGATATTGTTCACCATCTAAATAAACAGTATAAGAATTCCCTCCATTCAAAGCTAAGTTCAACGTAGAACTTGCCATAGCAACTCCTGATAACAGTGCTAATCCGATTAAAGTAGTAATTGTTTTCATACGCTTAATTTTTATAGTTCCTGCGTGTAAAACAATTTACGTGCCAAAATTCGTTTATATATAAAACCGTCTATTTTTTTATCAATTTAACGAACTGTTCTTCATCATCAGAAATAAGTTTTACAAAGTACACCCCTTCAACCAATGAATCTGTTGCTATTTTAATCAGACCTCCTTGGCTATTCTTTTGATAAATCAATTTCCCAGTCACATCTACAATTGACAGTTCTACAGGGCTATTGACACTAATAAATAAAACTTCGTTAAATGGATTGGGATATATTTCATTAACCTGCTTAGGGGTATCCAACATACTTGATATTTGCTCTAGTTCAAAGCAATCTGATGTACTTGAACAATGCATATTAGAAACTGTTACCGCATATTCTCCAGAGTTATTTGCTGTATAACTTTGATTTGTAGCTCCTTGTATTAAAACATTTCCATTGGTACAATCCAACCATTGATAAGTTGCCCCAACTTCTCCTACTGTTAAAGTAGAACCTTGAGCAGTAATTGTACTATTGATTTCATTTTGGACTGTTAGATTTATCGTGATCACAGAATCACACCCACTTACTGAAGTATAAGTATTGGTATAACTTCCAGTTGATGTATAATTATTTCCATCTGTAGCATAGGATGAACCATAACAGATTGTTGTATCAATGGTGTTTTGGTAGGTTTCACTAACCGTTAAATCTAAAGTAAGAACAGAGTCACACCCTTGCTGATTTACAAGTATATAAGTTGCATTGTTGTTGGAAGAAGTATAAGTGTTCCCGTCGATCCAGGTAAAGGAGTCACAGGCTATTTGTGTGTCAACTCCAGTCGTAAAATGGTTAATTGTTAAGTTAAGTGTAACTATTGAATCTCCTCCTAATTGGTTGATTAAGGTATGTGTAGCTGTATTGTTGGAAGACGTATATACATTCCCATCGATCCAAGTATAACTATCGCAGGCCATTTGAATATCTGTTCCATAATTCGTATGGCTTTGAGTTTGGCAAAAAACTCTATTATTACCAAAACTATCATTGAAATTCTGCAATTCATTCCAGATATAATTTGTCGCTGCTTGATAATTATTCGCCACAATAGGATCAATATATTGTACTGGCATAAAATTGTAAGAATTAGGTGTTGGTTCTTCATACATTGCCATGTAGGTTATCATTGCAGCTAAAAAATACAGCGTTGGTCTTCCGTGAGGAGCATCATCCTCATAAAGTGTAGTTAACGGAATTTGATTAAAGGGAGCTTGATTTAAAAGGCCACTAATTATAGGTCCTACTGGAATCATTCTTATACACAAGTTGGGATTAGCATTCATTACAGAATCGTGATATTCTAAAAACCAATCGTGGAATCCACCATTTAAATAAGTATTATAATTTTGCCATTCTTGTTGTGTTGGTGGAAAACCATTATTCAAATAAGGTCCCATATCTGGCCAGTTTTCATAGAGATAATAAGTCATTGAGTCTTCTTGTTGACTACACCAATTAAAAATATGATTGGTTGCTTCTATTGGAGATAGGGTATCATTATAATAATCTGCTGTTGGTGGTTGCCATTGCTCAAAATTAGATGGCGTCAGTAGTATATTAGTAAAGTTTGCAGCAGCAAAGCTCTCTAGGTCGGAATCCCATGCCCCTTGAACAGAATCAAAGCCCCACTGAGCTATTGGAGGTAAATTAACATGTTGTTGTAAAAAGCCGTACTGTCCACTAACAGCATAATTGTGATTGGCTTCATTTGCTAAAAAATGAAACCAATGTGGTACAGATGTCTCCTGACTAGGTGTTACGTTTACTTGATATTCATGGTTAATCAAGCTATGACCAAATATAAAGGTCCTTACATTTTTTTGAGCTTGTACCCCCCAATAATTACTGATTAAAAGTAGTACTCCTATCAATCTATTCATCTTGTGATATTTATAGACATTACGAAATAAAAGTACTATGGTTGCTTTATTTTCTTCGTTCTATTCAGCCACCTTGGTAGTACTATAGAGCCTAAAAACAGATAAGGATAATAACTAATTAAACGCCAAAGGATTGCAAAAATGATGGCCATACCAAAAGGAATAAATTCTCCTAGAAAAACAGTAAATGTATATTCAGCGACACCACTTCCTCCAGGGGTTGGACTTACTAACATCAAAATCCACATCCCCAGCTCTCTTGCATACAATTTAAAATGATCTGTTATGCCAAGTGCTACAAAGCCTTGAATAATAAAGTTAATTACCATAAAACGTCCAGTCCATGCAATAGCTGTAGCTAAAAATGGTTTGATCCAATATCCCAATGACTTTCCTTTCAAACTTAGAGAAGCTAACTCAATTTCTTCTCCTGTTTTTACAGCTTTAGTTTTAAATCGATTTAAAACTGGTAAAGAAAAAACTATTCGTAAAAAACGTTTAACTATCTGAGGGCGAATTAATAATCCCACAAACAGAAATATAAAAAAGAATAGAACAAAGCCATAAGCCAACCAGAATAGTCCCTCCACTCCCAATTCCATTCCTAAAACGACCTTTCCTTCAATAGGCGGAAAAAACGTTGATTGTCCTATTAAAACATACATCAAAGGAATCATCAATAAAAAAAAGAGGTTATCAAACATTGTTGTGATCATTACCAATGCAGTGGCTTTTCCTAAAGCTATTTTTTCTCTATTTAATATAAACATAGCCAATGCAGCTCCTCCAACAACTCCAGGAGTCAAAGAAGAAGCAAACTCCCAAACTGCTACTACATTAAACGACTGTCTCCAAGACAATTCTTTACCTGACAACATTCGAATACGATACATGTACATGATATCTCTTAATAGCATCATGCTCCAAGCTAATAGCAACCACAATAATGTATAAAAAGACCAGTTAATCTTTTGCAGCACCTCTTTATAGGTAATCAATTGATATTCACCACCTTTAAACTCAGTAAATTCATTAACATCTGTTGTTTGAACAATGCCATCACCATTAGCATCAACCCATTGATACATCCCTAAACCAGCCTCTACCTTTTCGAAGCGAACTGCACTTAGGTTAAAGTATAACAACAAGCCTGATACCAATAAACCTAGTAATACAGGAAAGATAATTCGGGTATTCTTAAATTGTTTTGTTATTTCTTGTTCTTCTCCCAAACCTTAATCCAATATATCTTCAATTAAAACTTTTTTACCATCAAGACTTACATAAATATTTTGCCAATTCTTGCCAGGTTTCAAAACTGCGCGGTAGGTAATCACCGAATCCCCAAGTTCAACTTCGTTGAGCCATTCTGGTTGTTCGGACAACATTTCCTCATTAAATGGAATTGTATCTTTCTTAAAATGATAACGTCTTACTAACCTGTTTAATTCTTCATCACAAACATTACAGTACAGTAATATTGCAACATCCAATTTAGGTACTAACTGATCTTTAAATTTAATAACCTCAATACACTCATTCACTGGAGTTCCTAACAAGGCATTATATATTTCGATTCCAGAACGCTTTTTAAAAGATCCACTTAATTTATCATAAGACTTATCGGCAAATTGATATAAAGTCCAACACCCAAGAATGAAAGCGGTTAATATGGCTACAGTAGCCATCCAAAGAATAGTTTTCTGCTTTTTTAACCTCCACCAAACCAACAATATACCACTTACAATAAGTAATGAAAATGCCACCAAAAACAATAAGGCTATTGCTTTCATTTTTTACGCAGAATAAGCCTCTATCAACAACTTTAAAATATCTTGAGCCGCACTACTAATTTTAGTTCCAGGTCCAAAAACTGCTGCTACTCCTCTATCAAATAGGTATTGATAATCTTGTTGTGGAATGACACCTCCAGCAATCACCATGATATCTTCTCTTCCTAACTTTTTCAATTCATCAATAACTTGAGGGACTAAGGTCTTATGTCCAGCAGCTAATGAAGAAACTCCTAAAATATGTACATCATTCTCTACTGCTTGTTTAGCAGCTTCTTCTGGTGTTTGAAACAATGGTCCTATATCAACATCAAATCCTATATCAGCAAAAGAAGTAGCTACCACCTTAGCTCCTCTATCGTGACCATCTTGTCCCATTTTTGCTACCATAATACGTGGTCTTCTTCCTGCGACACGATCAAACTCTTCAGAAAGTTGTGTTGCTTTTTCAAAATCTTTATCTCCCATTGCTTCTGTTGAATATACTCCTGAAATAGAACGTATTGTTGCTGTATAACGTTTAAACGAACTTTCCAAAGCATCTGATATTTCACCAAGAGAAGCACGTTCTCTTGCTGCATTAACTGCTAGTTCCAATAAGTTTCCTTCGCCTGTTTCAGCACACTTTTCTAGTGCTCTTAAAGCTTCTTGTACCTTCTCATTGTTTCGCTCAGCTCTCATTTTATTCAAACGTTCAATCTGAGCCTCTCTAACCTTAGTATTATCAACTTCCAAAATATCAAACTCTTCTACTTCATCAGTTTGATAAGCATTAACACCAACAATGATTTCTTTTCCAGCATCAATTTTAGCCTGTTTTCTGGCAGCTGCTTCTTCAATTCTCATTTTTGGCAAACCAGTTTCGATAGCTTTTGCCATTCCTCCTAGCTCTTCTACCTCTTGAATTAAAGCCCATGCTTTATCTGCTATTTCTTGTGTTAATTTCTCTACATAATACGAACCTGCCCATGGATCTATCGCTTTGGTAATATCCGTTTCATTCTGAATGTACAACTGCGTATTACGTGCTATACGTGCAGAGAAATCAGTTGGCAACGCTATCGCCTCATCTAACGCATTGGTGTGCAATGACTGTGTTCCTCCTAAAGTTGCTGCCATTGCCTCTATACAAGTTCTTGCGACATTATTAAATGGATCCTGTTCAGTTAAACTCCAACCACTTGTTTGACAATGTGTTCGCAATGCCATTGATTTTGGGTTCTTAGGATTAAATTGTTTCACCAATTTAGCCCATAATAATCGTCCTGCACGCATTTTAGCAATCTCCATAAAGTGATTCATCCCAATTGCCCAGAAAAAGGATAAACGTGGCGCAAATGTATCAATATCCAATCCTGAAGCTATACCAGTACGAATATATTCAAGCCCATCAGCTAATGTATACGCCAGCTCAATATCGGCAGTTGCCCCTGCTTCTTGCATGTGATAACCAGAAATACTAATAGAGTTAAACTTTGGCATATTTTGAGAAGTATACTCAAAGATATCTGCAATTATTTTCATTGAAGGTAAAGGAGGATAGATATAGGTATTTCTTACCATAAACTCCTTTAAAATATCATTCTGAATAGTTCCTGACAACAACTTTTGATCTACTCCCTGTTCCTCTGCTGCAACAATATAGAAAGCCAAAATGGGCAATACAGCTCCATTCATGGTCATTGATACCGACATTTTATCCAACGGAATTTGGTCAAATAAGATTTTCATGTCTAAGACCGAATCAATTGCTACACCAGCTTTTCCTACATCTCCTACAACTCTAGGGTGATCAGAATCATACCCTCTATGTGTTGCTAAATCGAAAGCTACTGACAACCCTTTTTGTCCAGCTGCTAAATTTCTTCGATAGAACGCATTGGATTCTTCAGCAGTACTAAAACCTGCATACTGTCGAATAGTCCATGGTCTAGAAACATACATCGTTGAATATGGACCTCTTAAATTAGGTGCTATTCCCCCAACAAATTTTAAATGCTCTAACTTATCAGTATCATTTTGATCGTAATAATTTTGAATTTCTATCTGTTCTGGAGCAGACCAATTTTTACTTTTTTGATCCCCATTTACTGGCTTCTCCTTTCTTTTTATATCAACTCCTTTAAAACTTTTTCTCATAACTCAATTCTAATTATCCAAATCACTATTTAGATTCAAAAACACTTGATAACCTCTTTACAACCAACTTTTTAAAAACCCCAACCTCAACATTATCTTCAACAGAAAAACATTCTATCTCTTCTTTCTCATTTCTAAATTTATTGACTCCAACCATCACCTTTTTCTCATCTAAAAGCATTTTTTCTTTCACTGTCTGCTCTTGTTCGATTATAGCCTGTAATTCCCCTTGAGATAATAACGACATGATTCCCCCTTTCTCTTCAAAGTACTGAAATTGCTTCCACGCATTTTGCTGTAGTTGTTCGGTCAATGATTCAATGTAGTAAGAACCTCCAGCTGGGTCTATAACTTGATTTAAATAAGCCTCTTCTTGCATCAACAATTGAATGTTCTTAGCCAACCTTAACCCAAAATTTTCCGAATCTTTTTTCTCATTGTAATCAAAAGGTAACACAACCAAAGCGTCTACACCAGCTATTACCGCCGACATTGCCCCTGTTGTTGCTCTCAATAGATTATTGTATTTATCAGCTAAGGAATAATTAAAGTTTGAGGTCACAGCAGCAATTTTAATCTTAAAATCAGTCAAACTATTGTCGTACTCACTAACAATTGTTGCCCATAACGTTCTAAAAGCTCTTATTTTCGCTATTTCAAGAAAATATGATGTCCCTATAGCAAAATTAAATTCTATGGTCTCTAAGACCTCTTTTAGCGACTCTCCTGCATTTAATCGTTGCAATAAATACTCATGACCATGTGTTAGCGCACAAGCTATCTGAGTATCTACATTTGCTCCTGCGTTGGCATAAACACTTCCATCAACACCAAAGGTATTCATGTGAGGCATCTGTGCACTAAATGCCTTTAAATAATCAACAGCTTCTTCATCAAACTTCAAAGCACCAGTAGTAGCCAACTCATTGATAGGGTCAAAAATTAAACCTCCATTGATAGCCTGGAATGAATACCCAGATTTTTCGCAATAAGCAATCAGACCTTTTCCTATTTCTTCGCAATTTACCGAATGAACATGAAGGTACAACTTAATGATGTCTAATTGTACATCTTTAAATACAGCTTCAAAATCAAGTGTTGTCTCCACAAAAATTTCTAATGCATTAACACCACCCCTTAACGCTTCTAAAAGCTGATGATTTAAGGTTAGAGGATCAGACTCTTTAAACTGTTGACGAATATCCCAAGCATTGTTAAGGCTTTTTGTTCCTCTTGTATAGGGGAATTCATTGGGGTTTGAATGTACTATATCTGTTTCAAATATTACAGGATTTACTTTCCCTATTTCAGATTCCCAAATTACACTTTCAAAAGGCTTCCCCTTTAAATCTTGTATAATTTTATCTTCCCATTCTTTTTGACTACTCTCCTTGAACTCATCAAATAGTTGCATACAATATCTGTTGTTAAAATTTAAAGTTCAAAAATACAAATTTTATCATAAACAGCATCTACTTAAAAACCAGTTAGTTTATAAACAAAACCTTTGATAATTGTTGAATACTTATTTAGCTACAACTATATTATTAAAGTAAATTTGCAAAAAAAATGAAATGAAAAAATATATACTTTCTATCTATTTGTTGAGCAGTTTATTTTCAACATCACTTTACAGCCAAACTACAATAGCCAAACAAGGATTTGAAACATCAGGAGATACATGGACTCCTTTAACCTTATCAACTCCTGCTTGTACAAATGGAGCTGATATATGGGATTATAGAACTTTTTTAAATACCATTTCACCAAGTGAGGGTTCTTCTTTTTGGGGGATAGCTGACTTAAATGGAAATTGTGGTGGTTCAGGATTTGAAACAATTAGTCTTCCTAATGTAGATATTTCTGCTTATTCCTCGGTTACATTTTCGTTTGATTACAATGTATTTGAATTTGATAATGGAGATGATTTAAAATATGAATTATTTTATGACAATGTCAGTCAGGGAGAAGTGGTTGTAATAGACGGTTCTTCTAACCTATCTACAGGAGGATGGATAACTGAAACTGTAGCAATTAACAGCTCTGTTACAAACGTTAGCGTTGTATTATCAGCAAAGCAAAATGGTGGAGGTGACTATGGAGGTTTTGATAATGTTAAACTAGAGGGGATATCTTGTACTTCTCCTGACCTTCCTACAGTGACTTATTCTCCTATTTCTACATGTAGTGATAGTACGATAACCTTAACGATAAATGGGAACCTAAATGATGCTACTGAATGGTATATTTACTCTGGAAGTTGTGGAGGTACGCTAGAGGGAGCTACTACTACTTCTACATTTCAATTAGCACCTAATAGCACGACCACATACTATGTGAGAGGCGAAGGTGGTTGTGTAACTCCTGGTAGCTGTGGTACTGTAACTGTGAATGTTACACCTACCGACAATGCTAGTTTCTACTATGCTAATTCACTTTATTGTCAAAATGCTACAGACCCAACACCTACAATTTCAGGATTATCTGGCGGAATGTTTAGTGCTACTCCAAGTGGTCTATCATTAAACCCTAGCACTGGTGCTATCGATGTTTCAGCAAGTTCTCCAAACATCTATGCTATCACCTATACTACTAATGGTAGCTGCCCTAATAGCCATATTGAATACCTAACCATTTCTGGTCCAACAGTTGGTTATGATGTGATTGCAACTTGTAATTCCTATACTTGGATTGATGGGGTAACCTATACATCTAGCAACTTTTCAGCCACTCACCTCCTTACCAATAGTTTAGGATGTGATTCGATTGCAACGTTAAACCTTACGATTTTTAATTCAGACAACGTTACCGATACTCAAGTCGCTTGTGATAGTTACACTTGGATTGACGGGATTACCTATACTTCATCAAACAATACAGCTACACATACACTTACCAATCAAAATGGATGTGACTCGATTGTAACACTTAACTTAACAATTAACAATAGCACAACTGGAGTTGATACACATATTGCCTGTGGTTCATTTACTTGGATTGATGGAATAACTTATACTGCATCGAACACTACCGCTACGCATACACTTACTAATCAAAATGGATGTGACTCAATTGTAACACTTAACTTAACAATTACGACGACTCTAACTGGAACCGACACCCAAACTGCTTGTGATAGCTACACTTGGATCGATGGGATAACTTATACAGCTTCAAACAATACTGCGATGCACACATTGACCTCTGTTCAAGGATGTGATTCGATTGTAACACTAAACTTAACCATTTTAAATAGCTCTACAGGAATTGATACACAAGTGGCTTGTAACTCATATACCTGGATTGATGGAATGACTTATACCTCTTCCAACAATACAGCTACGCACACCTTAACCAATAGCGTTGGATGTGATTCTGTTGTTACTTTAAATTTAACGATCCACCCTAGCGACAACACCATCGATACACAAAGTGCATGTAATTCGTTTACTTGGATTGATGGGATTACTTATACCGCTTCGAACACTACCGCTACACACACACTAACCAATCAAAATGGATGTGACTCAATTGTGACACTAAATTTAACTATTCATCAACCTAACTCTGGTGTTGACATTCAAAGTGCTTGTAACTCTTACACCTGGATTGATGGGATTACTTATACAGCATCAAACAGTACGGCTACACATACCCTCACCAATATTCATGGATGCGACTCAGTTGTTACCTTAAACTTAACCATTACAACTACGTTAACTGGAACCGATACACAAACTGCTTGTGGAAGCTATACTTGGATTGACGGAAACACTTATACTTCTTCCAACAATACAGCAACACATACGCTAACCTCATCTCAAGGCTGTGATTCTATTGTAACACTAGACCTAACCATCTTTAATGCTGATAATGTTACCGATACTCAAGTTGCATGTGATAGTTATACTTGGATCGATGGGATAACTTATACTACAAATAATAATACCGCAACGCATACCTTAACCAATCAAAATGGGTGCGACAGTATTGTTACCTTGGACTTAACAATACTAAATACTACCTACGGTACTGATAATCAAACTGCTTGTAGCAGCTATACTTGGATAGATGGAGTCACTTATACTACTTCCAATAACACTGCTACACATACATTAACCAATAGTGTTGGATGTGATTCTGTTGTTACCTTAAACTTAACGTTAGGGATGCCAAACACTGGAATTGATACACAATTTGCTTGTACAGATTTTACTTGGATTGACGGTATTACTTATACTTCTTCGAACAACACAGCTACTTTCACGTTAACTAATATGAGTGGGTGTGATAGCATTGTAACGCTAAACTTAACCATCAATTCGGCAACATCATCTACTGAGTCTATCACTATTTGTGGAGGTGAAACTTATATTATTGGAAATAGTGCCTACCATACATCTGGAACCTACACAACCACACTAACAACAATTGGAGGCTGTGACTCGGTTGTTACAACAAACCTAACTGTTGGGCAAGAAATTGACACTTATGTAGAGCGTTTAAATGATGTATTTACAGTTAATTCAACTCCAGGAGCCACTTACCAATGGCTCGATTGTGAGAATAATTTTGCTCCAATAGCTGGAGCAACTAACACGACGTATACAGCTAATGAAACTGGTGTATATGCTGTTGCTATTACTCTTGGTAATTGTTCTGATACCTCAATTTGCAATGAACTACCTTATATTGTAGACGTCCATAATCCAACCAACTCTACAATAAAAGTTTATCCTAATCCAGCAAAAGAGCATGTAACCATTGAATTTGAAAAAAATGATCATGTTCATTTAATTACAATTACCGATTTATCGGGGAAAATAGTATTAAGCGAACCTGTTCTAAACCAAACCAATACCATTCTACCTATTGAAGCACTCAACACAGGAGTTTACTTCATTAGAGTTCATGCTCAAAGTAAGTTGGATATCATACAACTCATTAAACAATAATTACATTAACAGTTCATTATCAACGAGCTTAAGAAACCAATCTTAAGCTCGTTTTTTTTTATCTCCTATTTCATAAAATACAATATTCAACATTAAAACACATATATTAATCTAACACAAAAACAACTACATCATGTTTTTTTTGTATTTTATCTTAATATTTAATATTTTTACAATTAATATTTAACCCCTATACCCCACTTTCATGAAACACCCCAAAACACTACATTTTACGCTATTATTCTTTTTATGTTTATTGTTTAATCTGAACTTTTACAGCCAAACCTATTCTGCAACTGATAGCGTTAGCACCTTTATTTTTAGCGCTCCCTATACCAATAACGGAAAAGGGTTCAGTTTTTCTCCTGATACTACCATTTCAATTAGTCAACTTGGGAAGAGAGTTCCAAATGCTTTGGGTAATTACACTTGGACCATTTGGGACATAGACAATATGACGCTTCTTCATCAACAAGCTAGCCTAACTAATGTTGCTGATGTATATACTTATGAACCTATTAGCAGCCCTTTAATCTTATTAAAAGGAAAGCAATATGCGCTTGTTCTATACTGTGATGCTACAGTTGGTTCAATGTTTTATCTAAGTGCTTCTAGCCAGATAAATACACATTTAACTTATATCTCAGGACTAACCTGCAACAACTGTTCTCCAAGTTCCTATACACTTCAAAGTAACCCTGGCCTTCACATGGGGTTTGCTGACTTTCACTTTTGCATTCCATCAACTGGAATAGATACACAAATTGCTTGTAATTCTTATACTTGGATTGATGGAAACACTTACAATTCCTCTAATAATACAGCCACACATACAATATTAGGAGGGGCAGCAAATGGATGTGATTCTATTGTAACACTTAATTTAACAATTAACCATTCTACGTCAGGGGTCGACACACAAACAGCGTGTGATTCCTATACTTGGATCGACGGGAACACTTACACCTCTTCTAATAATTCAGCCACACATACCTTAACCAATAGCGTTGGGTGTGATTCGGTTGTTACGCTTAACTTAACAGTAAATTATGCTACGACTGGTACTGATACACAAATAGCCTGCGATTCTTATACTTGGATAGATGGGAACACTTATACTTCTTCTAACAATTCAGCTACACATACCTTAACCAATAGTGTCGGATGTGATTCGGTAGTTACACTTAACTTAACGATCAATAATACTACAACTGGTATAGACACACAAATAGCTTGCGATTCTTATACTTGGATAGACGGGAATACTTATACCTCTTCGAATAACACAGCCACACACACCTTAACCAATAGCTTTGGGTGTGATTCGGTAGTTACACTTAACCTAACGATCAATAATACTACAACTGGTATTGATACACAAATAGCCTGCGATAGTTATACTTGGATAGATGGGAACACTTATACCTCTTCGAATAATACAGCCACACATACCTTAACCAATAGTCTTGGATGTGATTCGGTTGTTACGCTTAACTTAACAGTGAATCATGCTACGACTGGTACTGATACACAAACTGCATGTGATGTATTCACATGGATTGATGGAAACACTTATACTTCTTCCAATAATACGGCTACACATACCTTAACCAATAGCAGCGGGTGCGATTCGGTTGTTACACTTAACCTTACAATTAACCACTCTACTATTGGGCTTGACACACAAATAGCCTGCGATTCTTTCACATGGATTGATGGAAACACCTATACCTCTTCCAATAATTTAGCTACCTATACTCTACCCAATAGTGTTGGGTGTGATTCTATTGTTACACTTAACCTTACAATAAATCATTCTACGACAGGGATTGACACGCAGACTGCTTGCGATACTTACACATGGATAGATGGAAACACTTATACCTCTTCGAACAATACAGCCACACATACCTTAACCAATAGTGTTGGGTGTGATTCTATCATTACTCTAAACCTTACACTAAACCATTCTACGACTGGAATAGACACACAAACGGCTTGCAACAGCTACACATGGATTGATGGGAATACTTATACCTCTTCGAACAATACAGCTACCCACACCTTAAGCAATAGTGTTGGATGTGATTCGGTAGTCACACTTAATTTGACAATTCTTACAGCTGTTTCTCACACTCAAACAATTAACACTTGCGCAGGTGAACCATTTACGGTAGGAACTGACACCTATTATACTTCAGGCACCTATGTCGCTACTTTAACTTCTCAAGATGGCTGTGACTCCATTGTAACCACTAACTTAATAGTAGCCGAAGAAATTGACACCTATGTAGAGCGATTAAATGCTGATTTTTCTGTAAAACCTATCGCTAATGCATCCTATCAATGGTTGGATTGCGATAATGGTTACTCACCAATAGTAGGAGCTACCAGCCCTAACTTTACAGCAACTGAAATAGGATTTTATGCGGTTGCAATTGATGTGGACAATTGTAGAGATACTTCTATATGTAATCATTTACCCTATATTGTTTCCATAGCTCAAGAGCAACAAGAGCAACTAAAAGTATACCCTAACCCAACAAAAGACCTCATTACGATTGAACACCATAATAACAGCCTAGATGCTAAGCTAACGATAACAGACCTTTCTGGAAGAATTTTACACCTCTCCCCTGCTTTAAATCAAGAAAAAATTACAATTTCAACAGCACATTTTAAGAACGGACTGTACTTGATTACTTTAGAATCATATAAGCATACAGAAACTCTTCAATTTATTAAACACTAACATTAAGTACCTCAGTGCAATCCCCATCCATTGATTTATGGATGGGGATTTTTTATTCGTGTCTACACAAAACTATTGTATATCAAGATATTCCGCTTCAAAACCCCATCAAAAACACTGTTTATCCTGTTTTTTTAAGTTTTTATCAAAATATTTCTATAATTAATATTTATTTAGTAAATTTAATGTAAGAAAAAACATAAAACATATAGTCATGATAAAGATTACCCCACTAATCCTTTGCATGCTGACTATTTTTTACAACGGATTTACACAAGTCCCAGTAGTTAGTGCATCCCAGAATTTAAGCCTTCCATGTGTAGGAGGAACTGATAACCGATCAGGAGTAGCTTACAACCCTAATCAGCAATTATATTACAGTGTAATAGCTGGAAGTGTAGGATATCACATTGAAACATACGACCAAAACGGCGCTCCACTCAACTCATCCATACAAGGGTTCGATTATAGAGGCCTTTGGTGGAACCCAAATAACAACCAATTAGAAGGGAATGGGTATGGTACATTTGGAATTTGGTCACAAGATTTAGATCTCAATGCCCATCCTTACTCGACCGGGACAAACGAAATACATGGAGTTAGTGCCCCTAATCCTCAATGCGCAGGAGATTATGACTGGATTGATGATGAGATTATTTATTATTACAATGGAGCCATATTTAGATACGATAGAGCTAATCATCATGCTTTAGGCAACCAACCAATAAGTAATTTACCAGTAGCAATATCAAACATCAATAAAACTAACGTTGTTTACACTGGTGTACCTGGTATGGAAGCTGGTATTTATGATTACAACAACAAAGTATTATACTTTATTGATAAAAACACTGGCATTTATCAAACCAGTTGTCAACTTTCACAAAATGCTCCTGGAGCTAACTTATTTCGACTTGCTTTTGCTAATAATCATCTTTGGTTATATGATATCGCAACTTCTGAATGGAAAGGCTATGAAGTCATTTCAGATTGTGAATCTGATGTAAAGTTAACAGTTTCTGCTTGTGATTATTATGATTCTCCTTCAGGAAGATATTCATACAGTTCATCTGGTTTATATATGGACACATTAACTAACAGTAATGGGTGTGACTCTATCATATCTATTGATTTAACTATCCTCAAACCTTCTTATGGCGAAGATATTCAAGTGGCATGTGACTCATTAACATGGATTGATGGCTTAACTTATACTTCATCGAACAATACTGCTACGCATAAAATACAAAATGCTGCTGGATGCGATTCTATTGTTACCCTTAACCTTACGATCACTCACCCAACCTACTCTATTGATAAACACACTGTTTGTGATTCGTTAACATGGATAGATGGAATTACCTATACGCAAGCAAACAATACTGCTACTCATATCGTAACAAATGCTGCTGGATGTGATTCTATCATCACTTTAAACTTACAAGTCAATCATACGACCTACAGCACAGATACTCACTATGCTTGTGACGATTTTACATGGATAGATGGAAACACCTACTTTGAATCAAACAATACTGCTACATATCGCCTAACCAATCAACAAGGATGTGATTCTATCATCACTTTAGACCTAACGCTATACTCATCAGGATATCATGATCAAACTGCAACGATATGTTATGGAGAAGGTTTTGCCGTTGGCCATATTGTTCATTACGAAGCTGGAGAGTATTACGATATGCTCCAAACTGTTAATGGCTGTGATTCTGTAGTACGAACGGTTTTAACTGTTGAAGCTCCTATCGATACTTATGTAGAACGTCTTCACAATCAATTTAAAGTAAACCAAGCAGGAAATGCTAGTTACCAATGGATTAATTGCGATTTAAATCAACCTATTACTGGAGCAACAAATCGCATTTTCTTAGCTCAAAAAGAGGGAGAGTATGCTGTTGAGGTTACTGTTAATGGCTGTCTAGAAACTTCTATCTGTAATCGTTTACCTTATATGACAGGGATGGATGAAAATGTACTCGACGCTATTACTTTATACCCTAATCCTTTTAAAGATCAGATTCAGCTTGAATTTAATCAGTTATTAGAAAAAGTTACTGTTTCTCTAGTTGACATTACAGGAAAAACAATTACCAATGAAGAACATCATCATATCAACCACTTAAACATAACGACCAATAATTTAAGTGTAGGTGTGTATTTTGTAAAAATTGATTATCAAGGAAATAGTAAAGCTTATAAGGTTATTAAAAATTAAGTTTTAGCGATAAATAAGCTATTGAAGACCATCTACTGTATTAGGTAGATGGTCTTTTTTATTAAACTATAATCCTTTCTTACCTTTTCTCCAAAAGGGTTTTATAGTAAGATTCTTCTTACTAAGGTTATACTTTTCTTTTAACAACTTATTTAAGCTAATACAGACATCCCCATCACCTCCTATGTAAATCATAGTATATTCTAACTCTTGAGGAGGTATTAACGCTATTTTTTGCTCAATAAAGCCAAACATTTTGTCTTCTTTTTTTATAAAATCAAAAGGGTATTCCCCATCAATATCTGGAAAATAACTGTGTCTATTAACGCCATATATCACACCTGTATATGACTTTGATTCAGGTAGCTTCCTCTTCATAAAATAAAGATGAGAAAGTGCACTAATATCACCTATAAAAAAATGATGTTTATATTCATCTCCTCCAAGGACAAAACGGCCTGTAGGCTTTGTAAAAAAAATAGTATCTCCCTTACTTATTGTTGTAATCCATTTAGCCCCAGGTCCACTTCCCAGATTAGATATAGCCAAATCCAACTCCCCCTTTTCTCTGTCATGATTCCATATTGAATAACTTCGGTTTACTGAAGCTTCTAAAAGACCTCCAGCGATATGTGGCTGAACCAAAATATGTAAATGTTGTCCTATCTGATATGACATTTGCTTTAAAAACACCCCTTTTAATCTTAAATGATAGACATTTTCAGCTATTTTCCGCTTCTCTTCAACTACAGCATCATAAGTAAGCAAATCTCTAATAATACTATTTAACTTCATTTTTTTTGAACTAAAATTGATTTACTGAAACGTATTTTAGGGGTTTCTACTTCAACAAACCCAGCATTCAATAAAGCTTGTTGTGTTTTTCTAAACGCTTTTTTTGACACGACTATATTAGGTTCAAAGACCAATAACAAACCATTTGTGTCTAGCTTATTGTATATCGTTTCAACCCAGTCCTCAAGATTGGACAATTCATGCATGACATAAGCTGCTAATGCAAAATCAATTTTAGGTATAGACTCCATGGATTGAACACTTGTATTGACACATTTTATATTCTTTATTTTTAAGGAATTAAACTTATCTTTTAATATCTTAAACATTTCCTCTTGGATATCCACAGCTACAACAACTCCTTGATCTCCAACAATTCTAGCTAATGGTATCGTAAAATAGCCAGGACCACACCCTAAGTCTAATACGGTCATTCCCTCCTGTACATAAGGATTCAACAACTTGTATGGATCTTGAAGTATTCTTCTTATTTTACTATCTAATCCTCCAGATTTCTCTACCGGATATGTATGTGTTTCTTGATTATTCATTTTCTAATGCATTTATTTTTTTAAACATATAATTAGGAGCTATTCTTGATAGAAATGCTAACAATCTGACCTTTCCTACTTTTACCTCCCATTTACCTTTCCTTAATCCATCAAGCATTTCTGTTACAGCGTCACTAACACCTATTGCTATTTTAGGAGGTTTTCCATTATGCCATGGTGTTTTTACAGCAGGAAACAATACCTCTACAACTTTTATATTTTGGGGTACCTGTACTCTTAAGACCTGTGTGAAAGAATGCAATGCAGCTTTTGTTGCATTATAATAAGGGTATAAAGCTCTTGGGGCATAGATTAAACCTGTGGTAATGTTTACGATGTGAGCTTTTTCATTACTCTTGATTATTGGACATAGTAGTTTTATGAGGTGAATTGGAGCGATCAGATTTGTTTTAACCTCCAAGTCTAATTTTTCTAAAGTATTTTCATCTTTAATAAAATCGTGAGCATGAACTACAGCTGCATTATTGATAAGAATATTTAATTCTGGATATTTCTCCTTAACAAAGCGATACAAATCCATACATCCCTCTACTCCTGAGATATCACACTGAATAATTGCTAACTCGGGAATTTCTTGTTGGGCTTTCCTTAATTTCTCATCATTCCTCCCACAAATAATGACTTTGTTCTTCTTTTTGACTAATTCTCTACTCAATTGGAGTCCTATTCCAGAACTTCCCCCCGTAATTAATACTGTATTATTGTATAAATCCATTGATTACTTTTTTGATTTGCATCCAAAAGTACAGGAAGACTTATACGTGTACATTGACCTATGTTAAGTCCTAATTTTCTTTTTTATTCGACTTAACGACTCTGGATGTATCCCCAGATAAGAAGCGATTACAATTTGTTTAACTCTTTTTTCTAAATGTGGAAATTCTTTTAAAAAGTTTAAATACCTTGTCTCTGCATCCAGTAATAAAAATTCTCTCTCTCTTTTTTCTTTTATTCCAAAGCCCTTCTCAACCATTTTCAATATAAATTTTGTCCAAAAAATATCTGAATCAACCAATTTTTGCAATTTTGCGTATGGAATTTCAATAATTTCAGCATCTTCTAAAGCTTCAATATAAAAGTGAGAATTTGTTTGGGTAATCATTGAGGAGTATGATGCTAAAAATAACCCCTCACTAATAATTCCTTTAGTATATTCCACTCCTGTATCTGTAATATACACATATCTAAACAGCCCTGAATTAATATAAGCAATACTTTTAGGTACAGCTCCTTCTCTTAAAAAATATTCTCCAATTTTTATTGATCTCTTTTTACCTATTGCTATTAATTCAACTGCTCTTTCTCGAGGCAAAATATTTTCTAAATCATTAACAATCATACTACCCCTCTTTTATGTCTTTATCATTTTTAGCATCTTTTTCCATCGTCTTCTTCTGTATTGATACAATAATAATACACCGCGAGCCATTATCGGCGTCAAAAAGCCACAATAAACATCTATTTCATCTTTATAACTAGTTTGTTGTTGACTCACAGCAGTTAACTCCATAGTATGATTCCATATTTTCGCACTCCTATTCCGTTCAACCGTTTGAATCTGATATGCTGTAACATCTATTTTTTCAAAGGCTATTGAATGGACACCTCCTATTGGTATAAAATGAAACAACAATACTTTCGTTTGAACAATAGTATGCACTTTCCATATTTTGGGGAATTTTCCCTTTAATGGACGAAACTTCATTACCCCGCGAGCAACATACTCCAATGTTTGACTCTGTAACAACTTCTCCCAAACATTTTTTATGGGGCTATCAATTATTGAACGAACAATAACTTTCTTTCCTTTAACCTTACGACCGTTATCGTTTAGTTCAATATTTTGAATAGAAGACTCCATAGACTACTTAAAAATAAAAGATTAATTTCTAGTAGCCAATTTGTTTAAATCTTTATTTTCCAAATATTTTAATTCTTGTGGGTAAAATAATGTATTTAATAATGCCTTACCCAGATTTGTTGTTGAAATAAGGTGTTTAGACTTTTTCATCAATGGAAAAAATGGTCTCATAATCGTATACATGGTATTATACCAACCTGTTTTAGATACAATCCCTTTTTCAGGAATTAGACCACCAAGACGAATCAAGTACACCTCTTTAAATCCTTTACTTAAAATATAATTTTCTGTTTTTCCTTTTACCCTAGCCCACATCACTCTTCCTTTTTCCGAACTATCGGTTCCTGTACCAGAAACATAATTAACCAACATCCTTGGATTTGCATGATATGCAGTATCAACTATAGATTGGGTATATTCGTAAGTAAACTTATTATAATCTTGTTCAGACATTCCTACTGCCGAAACTCCCATACAATGAAACAAAGCATCATATCCCACTAACGCATTTTGAATGGAGCTAAAATTTGAAAAATCATTCAACAGTAGCTCCTTAACTTTTGGATGCGTTAAGTTTACAGAATTTCTATTGATTAACAAGATTTCCGTGATTCTATCATCCTCTAATCCTTCTAATAGTACAGACTTTCCTACCATTCCTGTACTACCTGTTATTATTATTTTCATAGTATCGTTTAAAAAGACATCTAAATTAAACAAAATCAATGTTAAAATACGGTTTTGAAAGATTAAGATTTAAACCTTATCTTTGAAAGAATAAAACTAAATACTTAACACAAATAATATGGAAATGACATTGAGTAAAATCTCATCTAAAGATGCAATTGAGTTAGAAGACAAATATGGTGCACATAACTACCACCCCTTACCTGTTGTATTGGCCAAAGGTGAAGGTGTTCATGTATGGGATGCTGAAGGAAAACATTATTATGATTTTTTATCTGCTTATTCGGCAGTTAACCAAGGACATTGTCACCCAAAAATTGTTAAAGCATTAACAGACCAAGCTTCAACTCTTGGTTTAACTTCTAGAGCTTTTTACAATAATGTGTTAGGTGAATACGAGCAATACATTACCAACTACTTTGGCTTTGATAAGGTATTACCAATGAATACTGGTGCTGAAGCAGTTGAAACTGCATTAAAACTATGTAGAAAGTGGGCTTATGAAGTGAAAGGTATTACTGAAAATGAAGCAAAAATTATAGTTTGTGAAAACAACTTCCATGGAAGAACAACAACTGTAATTTCTTTTAGTAACGATCCTGTAGCTCGTAAAAACTTTGGACCATATACACCTGGTTTTATTAAAATACCTTACAACGATGTTGATGCATTAAAAACAGCTTTACAAGAAGAGAATGTTGCTGGATTTTTAGTTGAACCTATTCAAGGGGAAGCAGGAGTTTATGTCCCAGATGAAGGCTACTTAAAAGTATGTAATGAGCTCTGTAAAGAGCATAACGTCTTATTTATTGCTGACGAAGTTCAAACTGGTGTTGCTAGAACTGGTGAATTATTAGCGGTAAACTATGAAAATGTAAATCCAGATATTTTGATTTTAGGAAAAGCGGTTTCTGGTGGTGTTTATCCTGTATCAGCTGTTTTAGCCAATAATGCTATTATGAATGTTATTAGACCTGGTGAACATGGTTCTACATTTGGAGGTAACCCTACAGCTGCTAAAGTTGCAATCGCTGCTTTAGATGTTGTAAAAGACGAAAAACTTGCTGAAAACGCTAAAGTTTTAGGAGAGCTATTTAGAGCTGAAATGAACCGTATTATCGCTTCAACCGATTTGGTTAACTCGGTAAGAGGTAAAGGTCTATTAAATGCTATTTTAATTAACGATACTGAAGAAAGTTCAACTGCTTGGGATATCTGTATGGCTTTAAGAGATAACGGTTTATTAGCTAAACCTACTCATGGAAACATTATTCGTTTTGCTCCTCCTTTGGTAATGACGAAAGAAGAATTAATGGAATGTGTAGCTATTATTGAGAAGACGTTAACTGAGTTTAAGAAGTAATAAACTCATCCCAATAAAATACTAAGCCTAACAGATTAGAAATCTGTTAGGTTTTTTTATGCGTTTATTGTACAACCAATTTCCCCCTCCCTATTACTTTTTGATTAGAAACTATCTTAGCGTAATACAAACCTACTTTCAATCCCTCTCTATCTATCACACAGTAATTATTATTTGAAATGGTTATCATTTTCACCAATTTACCTGATAAATCATAAAGGTTTAGTGTCGCTTCTCCATCAAAATTTACCTCAGAAAATTCTGCGCTGGTTCTATAATACATAGGATTGGGATAAAAACGAATGCGTTTACCTAAATCCAAAGTATAAATATACGAGCTACAATTATTAAACGATTTAAAAATATAATAGGCTGGTTTTATAGCCAACGTCGAATCATCGATTAATCCTGATGCCAAATGAGCTTGGTTATTGGTCCCTTCAACGAGTTTAAAATAATAGGCTTCAGCTATTTCTAAACTATCTAGTTTTTTGATGTAATCATATAAACGGTCAGCCTGATAAGAATCGGAATACGGCTCTGTATTTAAATTCGGACCTCCAAACTCAGATACAATAATTGGCGTTGTAATGGTATCAATAAAATTGTAATAATATTCATCCCACTGTTCTACATCATCGTATAAATGTAAATCTATAAAATCGTAGTTGGCATATTTTAATACTGAATCGATTCGTGCCTTAACTTCTTGAATAGCCGGTGTTGAACAATTATTCGCTAAAAAGACACTATCATACACCACTCCATCATCGTCATCAAAATGAGTTACCCAGCCATTACACCCTGCTAAAAATCGTAATGATATCGTTGTAAAACCTCCTAAAACAACTTTTACATTAGGAGCATTGGTCTGTACAGAATTATACAATACATTGTGTGCTTGGATAAAAGCATTAGCATTTCCAGCATACCAATAATCAGATTGCCATTCGTTTCCAAATTGAATTTTAGCTATTTTATCACCATATCTAACTAATACGGAATCTATGTAGTTTTTAAAATCATTATTATCATTAAAAACGCAAGAACGGTCGTTGGACACACCAGAGCAGGCCCAGTTCGGTCCATTGGATTGGATTGTCAATAAGACTTCGTAATTGTTAGAATCTGCCCACAGCAATCGCTCTTCTAGTGGCCCCCAGTTAAAACTCCCTTGTACTGGTTCTCGGTTTGACCAATCCTCCCCTATCCTTATTTTTTGAACACCTAAATCATCTAGGTATGTTTTAGCAAAAGTACGATATGATGCTTGTGCAACTGGAGGGAAAGAAATCCCCAACTCTGTTGTTACTAAACATGTATCACTTTGTGCTAAAGTCAAGAAAGGAATTAACGTTAAAACGCTTATCAATAATCTTTTTTTCATTTATTATTTTTTACTAATTATTATCCATTCCTAAATGGTATACTTCATAAAAAACTGCCCAGTATTTCAGAAAAAAATAAAACCTATTAAAATGGTACAGATTGAATCAAATCCATCATAAAATTACATTAGACTCTACAAAAGGACAGCATTGAGCTTCTTTTAGGCTGTTCTCGATACGAATTGATTTTAACCAATCAATTCACTCGAACTGACTAAAAAAAAGCGATTCCAATAGCAGTGAGAACTTGTCTTAATCAACTAATTCTCCATACAAATCAAAGTGATCGGCTTTTGTAATCTTAACCGTTGCGAAATCACCTATTCTTAAATAGGTATGTTCATCTTTTTTAATCAAAACTTCATTATCTACTTCAGGTGAATCAAATTCTGTACGTCCAATAAAATAATCTCCTTCTATACGATCAAAAAGCACTTTGTAAGTTTCCCCTACTCTTTTTTGATTTAAATCGAATGATATTCCTGCTTGCAATTCCATAATCGCTTCTGCTCTTTCTTTTTTCACTTCATCAGGTACATCATCTTCTAAATTATAGGCATGTGTATTTTCTTCGTGTGAGTATGTAAAAATTCCTAAACGATCAAACTTTAATTCTTCCACCCAATCGTACATTTCTTGGAAATCTTCTTCTGTTTCTCCTGGATATCCAGCTATTAATGTTGTACGAATGGCCATATTCGGCACTTTTTCTCTAAATAAACGTACCAACTCAGTTGTTTTCTCTTTGGTTATTCCTCTTCGCATTGACTTTAAAATCTTAGTCGAAGCATGTTGCAGAGGAATATCTATATAATTACAAACTTTTGGATTGTCTCTCATTACCTCTAAAACGTCTTGAGGAAAACCAGATGGATATGCATAATGCAAACGAATCCAATCTAAACCATCTATTTTTGATAACTCGGTTAACAAATCTGCCAAAGCTCTTTTCTTATAGATATCCAACCCGTAATACGTTAAATCCTGAGCAATCAATATGATTTCTTTAGTTCCATTTGCCACCATATTTTCAGCACTTTTAACTAAATTTTCAATTGGTGTAGAAACATGCTTCCCTCGCATTAACGGAATGGCACAAAAAGAACATGGACGATCACAACCTTCTGCAATTTTCAAATAGGCATAATGAGAAGGCGTTGTAATAATTCGCTCACCTACTAACTCATGTTTGTAATCAGCCTTTAACGTTTTTAATAATCGAGGTAAATCCCTTGTACCAAAATAACCATCTACATCTGGTATTTCTTTTTCTAAATCATCTTTATAACGTTGAGATAAACATCCTGTTACAAAAACTTTTTCGACTAAACCGTCTTTCTTTGCATCAACATAATGTAGAATTTGGTTAATCGACTCTTCTTTTGCATTATCTATAAATCCACAAGTATTAATAATCACAATTTCAGAATCATCTGAAACGGATTCATGTTCCACTTCAAACTTATTGGCTTTCAGCTGTCCCATCATTACTTCAGAATCAAATAGATTCTTTGAGCACCCCATCGTTATGACATTAACCTTATTTTTCTTTAATGTTTTTGTTTTCATGTTTGCCTATTTAATAAGTGTCTGCAAAGGTATTTAAAAAGACTAGATTTGCTACTATTTTGTTCGTTAGTCTTTACTTCCTTTCTTTATTTCAGCCTTTACTTTTATCATAAGAATGTCTTTTTATGCTTTTCTTAACATTTTATTAAATCAGACTTTCCATAGCAGCTATAAAAACAGCTAACTTCGCGGTCTAAAATTTGCGTCATGTTAAATGCATCGATTTTCCAAAACCCATTAGTCTTACTTTTTTTGGTATGTGCTATAGGATATGCTGTAGGACGAATTAAAATTGCTGGAAATTATTTGGGTATTTCATCTATTTTGTTTGTTGGGTTGTTTTTTGGTGCGCTAAACCCCAACAACAATGTTCCTGTCATCATCTTTGAATTAGGGCTGGTATTATTTGTCTACACGCTAGGAGTTAGCACTGGTAAGGCCTTTTTTAAATCTATAAAGGCGCATGGATTAAGAGATATTTCATTTGTTTTGATTAGTCTAACGATATCTGCTTCATTAGCTTTAGCGACTTATTATTTATTAGGTTTATCTCCTGATGTCATTACTGGAGTTTATACAGGAACCACAACAAACACCCCTGCCTTAGCTAGTGTTATTCAGATGGTAAGAGAGCAAAATGCTTCTGAACTTGACAACATCACTCAAGCTCTTACTGTTGGATATACATTCTCCTATCCAATGGGGATTATTGGTGTTATTATGGTTTTTAAGCTTATGCAACGTATTCTTAAAATCGACTACAAAAAAGAGTTTTCCGAACTAAAACAAGTCTATGCTCTTGAAGATGAATTGTCTTCTAAATCGGTTAAAATTAAAAATGAAACAGTATTTGGGAAAACGCTTAGAGACATCAACAAGCTATATAATTTTAACATCTTATATGGACGTATCTGCAAAAGCAACTCCACTCTACCTCAGCTAACCAACTGGGATTCTCGTGTAGAATTAAACGATGACTTAATGATTATCGGGAACGTAGACGAACTCGACAAAGTAATTTCTATTCTTGGTGAAGAATCACAAAACAATATCTCTTATGATCGTAAATTCTATGATGTAAAAAATATTTTTGTTAGTAACCCAAAACTGGTTGGTCGAGAGGTAGCTAGTCTTAATTTAACACAAAAATATGATGCTACCATTACAAGAATTAGACGTGGCGATGTAGATATGTTGGCTAAACCTAACTTAGTTATTGAACTCGGTGACCGTATTCGTTTTATTGCTAAGAGAGAAGATTTAAAAGATTTGTCTAAACTCTTTGGAGATTCTTACAATGCAGTAAGTCAAGTCAACATTTTTTCTTTAGGAATTGGAATTGCTTTAGGACTAATTCTAGGCGCTATTGAAATCCCTATTTTAGGAATTAACTTTAAGTTAGGTATTGCTGGAGGGCCTTTAATTATGGGATTATTGTTGGGCGCTATTGGAAGAACTGGAGTCGTATCTTGGACACCTTCTTATGGAGTAAATACTACTATTAGTCAACTCGGACTGGTTTTGCTACTTGCAGTTATTGGACTAAATTCAGGAAATGCTTTTATCTCTAATATTGATAATGGCGTTTGGATATGGGCATTATCGGCTGGTGCAATTATTAGTATCCTGTCTACTATTTCTAGTTTATTAATCGGTTATAAACTTTTTAAAATTCCTTTTTCTTTATTGCTTGGCTTTTTATCTAACCAACCAGCTATATTAGAATCTTCAAAAGAAATGACGCAAAATAGAGTTCCATTAATTTCCTACTCAATTATGTTTCCAATTGCACTAATTATGAAAGTTCTTTTTGCTCAATTATTGTATATTATTTTAACCAAATAACGACCATTATTTGGTGAATATGATTTTTTGAGAAGTAACTCCTTTTTCTGTTGTAATAAACAGATAGTATACACCTGCGTTTTGTTTAGGGAGCTGAACCGTTTTTGGTTGCAACTGGTGGTACTCAGCAACTAAAGTTCCAGATACATTGAATAACTGTATTCGCTCTATTCTTTCAGCGCTCTCTATATTTACAATAGCATTAGTGGGATTAGGGTACAATTGTATTGCATTATCATTTGATTTTTCAAAACCTACACCTTGAATTGTGATGGTATTTGAAGTTCCTTCACATCCATTTTGATCGACAAATGTTACGGTATAATTTCCATTTATTGTATATTCATAAATAGAATCATTCGCCCCTACAATACTATTCCCATCTAAATTCCATTGTATAGTGCCATTAGTGGTCGTGGTTTCTAATTGATTACCATTTTGAATAATTGTAATTACTGGTATAGGATTCACAACAATAGTCACCTGTTCGGAATGACTACAATTTCCATCGTTTACTGTAGCGGTATATGTTTGTGTGCTTAATGGTGAAAAAGCAACATTATCTACCACCCCATTATTCCAACTTGCAGCAGTTAATGCATCTGTGGTTAATGTTACAAGATCTCCTTTACAAATCGTATCTTGACTAGAAAAAATATCAAAACTCAGGTTACATCCACTATACTCGTATGCTCCTACATCAACACCATTACCTTGAGGTCTACTTGTTCCTTCTATATCAACTGCTGGTGCTCCTGTAGAAATTCCAGCATCAATTGCAGATGCAGTAGCTATCAGCTGTAAATCAGCGGCATTATGATTCACAAAAAAGTTACTGTAATTAGCACTTGCCCCCAACAGAATATTATTGGTAACTGTTCCTATATTTTGATCATTTGCCATTGTTGGAACGAGGTTATTCATAATGGTATTATTGGTACTTGGTGTTCCACTATAAATTCCTCCATCTGTTTTATGAGCTGTAATTTTTATCCATGCTGGTCCTACATTTCCAAATTGTTGAGGGTCATTAGGATCTTGATAACTCACGTCATAAGGATCTATCACGGTATTATTCACTATTCTACAATTGGTAGCTCCGGTTAAAGTTATTCCATGCCAATTATCTACAATTACAACATTATTTTCAATGGTCCAGTTATTATACATCCCATCAAAGCATCCTATTCCTTGCATTGAACCTCTAAATTGTCGGGTAGTATCGGTACAGTTAATAATCGTATTTTGTTTAATTACAACATTATTTACTATTGCATTCCCAACTGGGCAACAACTGTAAGATTGAAAACCGTCATAATGGTTTTCGCTATAATAATAAACAGAGACATTATCCAAAATTGAATTCCCAATATAAGCACAATCATCACCTAATCCTCTTACTCCATCTATTGTAAAATACTGAACAGTATTCCCAATAAATTGAGAGTTAGAAGAACTCATGGTTAATCCAATAGCTATATTTTTAATGGTATTGTAATTAAATTTATGTCCTGTTCCTCTTGAAAATACTCCGTTATTTGCTTTGGTCCTCCAATCATTTCTTGTCCAGTTATTGGTTGTAAGATTAGATGTAATCGTACAGTTTATAACTGTGATATTATTGGTATTGGAATATAAATCAATAAGATTAATGGGATACTGACTCGTATTTTCAGATTGTATGATCAAACCGTTTAAGAGCCAAAAAGCAGCATGTGCTGTATTTCCTATACGTATACGTTCAATAATTGGACTATGACCTGTATGCGATATAATTTCAACATTTGAAGAATTCACTCCTGTAATTTTAGGAAATCCATGATTTCCGCTTAACAAAATGATTTTATCTCCTCCATTAAATGTTGTTCCTTGATTAAAGACTGCTTCTAATGAACCCCAAGGAGCTGCTTGTGTCCCAGGATTCGTCATACTTCCATTAACAGGATCACAGTAATAGTTAATACTCCAACTATAAAAAGGGGCGATCGCAAAAATTATTACCAATAAATTCTTCATCATGACTACACACTGATTAACAACCAATTAAAGATGCAATATACTACTTTTATTTTGCTGATCTTAGGTTGTTAATCGAAATGCTAATTTTTGAAACTCTACACCATTAATAATTACAGAAACTTCATGTTTTCCCTCATAATACTTCCGCGTTGTAATGGGTTTAAAAGATTGTTTTTTATTGACAATGGTATTAGAATTAGCTGGATAATTCTTTTCACTAATCTTGAACACTTTTTTAGACCAAGTACCATTTGCTTTCAAAAAATAAATCGCATATTCCAATCTAATTTTCGAATGTGATTGATTATTATTAATGACTTCAAATTCAAACTCTAGGTACTCACCAACGCTCACTAATGGTGTTTTTACCGTTAAATTATCGACTTGAATTTGATCCACAGCTCCAAAACCAAACAACGACATTACCTCTTGATTGCCTTGTTTTAACAAGGTTCTTGCAGCATGTTTAATCAATTTCTGACGCTCTTTTGTATCCTTATCCCAACTTTTTATTAATGCAATCACCTCAGCTGGATGATCTTTAGAAATATCATTTAAATTATTGGCTACGCTCCTTCTAACATATTCAGAAGAATCATCTTTTAAATGCTCTAGTATTGGAAAAATAGGTTCAGGTTTTGTCTTTAATACAGGTACAGCCATTGCCCATGGTAACCTAGGCCTTATTCCTTCTGACGCTAATCTTCTTACATGCAAGTTCTCATGTAATGCCCACTGAAGCATTTGTTGGGTCATCTGTTGATAATATTTCAAAAAGAAAGGACGAACTGCAAACTCGCAAGTAATAAACTGTGTAATTTCCTCCATTGCTGAAACAGATCGATCATAATAATCTATTCCATACACTTCAATATAATCGGGTAAAAATATAAATGCCAAATGGTCTGAACCAAAACCATTACCTTTCAGAACAGGAATCAATTCCAATAAAAACTCAACATCTTTTTCGAAGTCGTTCGTCAGGTATTTGTTTAACGTCAGCGTAACATGACGCATTCGTTCTTTTAACTCTTTTTCTTTCCATTCTTTATTAAAAATACTTTCCAAAAATCCTTCACGATCAAATTCTGGTAAGACCTCAACAATTGAACTTGTTAGTTTATCAAAAAAAGAGACACTATAAACATTTTTTAAAAGTTCAGCCATAATTATACTTTTAATACACTCACTCGAACATTACTTGCATATTTACCCCCTGGATAGGTATCAAAATAATCAAAGTTCAACCAAATAAAACCATCTTTATCTTGATAATAATATATTGGTTTATTTTTAGACTCGGCTTCAAACAATTCATTTTTAATCAAATACGCTACAATTTCTAAATCTTTCTTCTTCCCTATTTTAACTTCAGGATAAAGGTGTCCGGTAATTGTACTATCTGGATTAGTAATAATTGTTCTAACCAATTGCACTTCTCCTCCTATAGCCTTAATTAATCCAGCCATTGTAATACTGTAATCATCACAATCCCCTTTCAGCTTTTCATCTTCATCAAGTAATAGTAAAGTTTGGCTACTTTTCACATATAAATCTTCCCCATGTGGATCAAACACATAATTCCAACGATTACGAACTTCTTTAAAAATAGACAACGCTTGATTAATCTTTAAACTAGGCATTATCTTTTTATAAGGATCAAAGTTTTTTATTGCCCAATTTGCTGCCACTTCTCTTGTTTTAGGGCTGTTATAATCTATAGCATAAACAATCAAAGCCTCACGACTAAATGTATTTTTCTTTTCCTCAAACTGATATGGTGTAGCATGTTCCTTTAGGTTATAGACAAATGAAGAATAATCATAATATAAGTTATTAAAATCGTAGTAGCCTAACCAACTACTAACAGACAACCCTATAAAACCAACCCCCAATAAAATATAAGAAGCCTTAAAATAGGCTTGAATAATAATATAGAAGATAATAAATAGCCCTCCAAATAAGATAATATTATCTATTCTCAATCCATTTCCTATAGGAATTTTAATAACGGGAACCTCTTTGTATAGGGTAACAAAAATTGGCAACACAATTAGCATAGAAAGAATGCTAGTCAACAACCCCGAAAGAGAGTCTTTTAATCGACTGATAAAAGGTTGTTTAACACTCATTTTCTATTACATTTTAAACAATCGTCCAAAAGCAAAACCTAAGCGAAAACCTCCATTTTCCCATGTTGAATTGGTATAAGGTAAATACTGACTTTCTGTAAACCCAGGTGAATTGCTAAATAGAATACGGAAAACGTGCCCTCCAGTATTGAACTCTAAACCAATTGTTAATGGATCATAATAGGTCTGTCCTAAGACACTTCTTGAGTTAGGCAGATTTAAGTAATATTCGGTAGTCAAAGCCAATATTTTATTTATTTGCAATTTTGCTCCAAAACCAATACTCCCCATCGTATTCACATCTTCGAAAGCGACATAATTTCGATGCATTAACGTTGGTACTACCTGTACTGAAAAGCGATCATTCAACTTTTTAGATATTAAGGCTTGAAATGTATATGCTAAACGATGAACATTGTTTTGAAAAGAAACAGGAGAAGTAGAGTCTGAACTAGCTTCCATTGTTGAATAAGAAGCATTAGCTAATAAAGCAACATTAACTGGATTCCCTCCCTTTTCTTGTTGCATCAATTTATATTTAAAAAAGCCGTTGACTAACTCACGATATGGCCCCGCTCCTTTACTAATAGAAAAACCTGTTAACAGGTTATTAGTAATCCCATAATCAGCACCAAACGAAACATCAGTTGTATAGAATGTATTTTTTAACCCATTTGAATAGTCTCCGAATTTATGTCCAAAGAAAAGATCCAACTCTTTTTTCCACAAAGTTTCAGTGGTATGTCCGTTTCCTAAACGAGTAGCATTAAAGGTGTTGTATACTTTTTCCTGAGCCAATACTCCCAAAGAAACACACATTGCTACTACTAATAAAATCGATTTTAACATAAGTTTAATTTGTTTTAACTAGACGTAAAACCTTTTTAAAATTGTCTTGTTTGACTAAGAAATAATATACTCCTGGAGCTGAATTTCCTAGATCAAAATCTAGTTGTTGTTGGTTCTCAATATCAATAACCTGTTGCGAATATAGTAATTGTCCACTTTCTGATATAATATTGACTTCTATTTTCCCTTTTATCCCTCCAATTTTTAATGTTGTTAAACGTTGCGTTGGATTTGGATATAAGATTGCTTTTACATTTTCTAAATGTACTCCACATGGAGCATTAATTGTCGCTACAGAATCTTTCTCTATAGGATGCCATGTCGTTGAATCTACCTTAGATGGATCTGTACACGATAACATTGGTTCTATGTTCTCTAAATGATTATTAGTTAGAGAATCTGACCATTCCTGATCAACATTTACATTGATGGTTGCCAAATTTGAAGCGTACACAAAGGTGCTTCTTCCATGATCCTTTGCAGAATACTTAAACTTTTTACCAGACGGTGTAATCAATTCAGTTTTTCCATAATAAATCCCAGCTGTATACAACTGGTTGTTTTGAATGCTGGTATGCTGAATAAGAGACCAACTTTTATCTGACTGAATATCTTTCTGAGTTGAAACTAAACTATCTCCCAACCATACACTTGAAAAACTGGTATGATCTTTTGAAGTAATTGAATCTATATTCGGATTATTAAAATCCAAAGTTCGATCAAAAGTTCCAGAAATATAGGTTACTCCTTTTTGATCCAATGCGATACCTACTCCTTCACAATCATTACCATAGTCTTTATTTTTATAAAAATTGGCAAAGTCAGTATCTCCATTAGGCATAAATGCACAATAGAAAAAGCTATTGGTTGAAGTGTGATTAAATTTTGTTTTATTTACTGGTGAAACTCCTTTAGATATAGAACATTCATAGGAATAAGAACCTGTAACAAATATTTTCCCTTTCTCATTAGTTGTCACCGCTTTTAAACGTTGGTGATTTCTTCCTCCAAATTGAACTAGCCACGCTAACGAATCTTTTGAGGTATACTTTGCTAAATAAGCATCATGTGAATCATAATAGCCATCATTTGTTAAAGAATCCTTTGAAGTAAACCCTATGGAACCTTTGAATGGGCCATATAGTAATACATTATCTTGATGATCAATATGAATTTGCGGTGGCTTTGAGGAATCCCATTCCTTTTCTCGGTATCGCAATGGAATCTTTTTAATGAGCTTCCCTGCTTTATCCAATTTATAAATGGAGATTCTATTTTTCTTATTCATGGGTCCAGCTATAGAATCTAGAATATGCGCCCCTTCTTTTAGCGTTCCTGTATGATAAAAAGACCAATAAATTTCTCCTTTACTATTCACCTCTAGATCTCCAGATTGCCCAAAGATTTCATGATAAGCTTTTGCCCAAATACAATCTCCTTTAGGAGAGTACCTCGCTAAAAATAAAAATTGAGTTTGGTGTAACTTACCTTTGGGTTTAGGGAAGCCCAGTTTAATTGTTTTCTTTTTAATAGAAGGGAATGTCCCCACACCATCAAAAAAACCAGCAACTAACAGATCTCCATTAGGAGCGATTGTCATGGTATTAATTCGACCATCGTAAGCACTTTCAAAATCTAGTCCCCAAATGGCTTTACCCTTTTTATCTAATTTGATAATTGCTCTAGAGACATGTCTTCCGTAGGTAAACTTCTTTTTTAGCTCTGGAACTGTTAACTCCATTGAGTAATTAATCCCGACGTAAGCATTTCCTTTTGGATCAACAGCCATATCCCCTAAATCGGTGGTATTATAGCCATCAAAAATAAAATTCCACTTCGCTTCAGTCTTCGATTGAGCGTATCCAAAACCTGTTAATATTATACAACTAATAAAAACAGGTAATCGATTTATTTTACTCAATAAAGTCATGAATTTATACACGATTTACCTCCCAAGCTTTCACTTCACTTGATGGAGAGTAATCTGGTTTAATCTCATTAGCATCAACAAAATAATTGGCCATTATTGCTGCCACTTCTTTTTCATCTTTAGTTGAATTATCCATTACTTCTGGGGATTGAAAATAGTGTTTTACAAAATGAGTATCAAAATTTCCAGAAGTAAACGCTTCATGGTTGATTGCGTATTTACAGAAATCTAAGGTCGTTTCGATCCCAACAATATCATAATCTTCTATTGCTTTAGTCATTTTACGAATGGCCTCTTCTCTTGTTGGAGCATAGGTGATCAACTTAGCAATCATAGGGTCATAATAGATTGGAATTTCCATACCTTCTTCAAACCCATCGTCAACTCTAACCCCTTCACCTGTTGGCCTTTTATAGACTTCTAATGTACCTATGTCTGGCAAGAAATTATTTTTAGGATCTTCAGCATACACACGAATTTCTAATGCATGCCCATTGATTTTTAAATCCTCCTGTGTAAAGCTTAATTTTTCACCTCGAGCAACTTTGATTTGTTCTTCAACTAAATCCACTCCCGTAATCATTTCTGTTACAGGGTGCTCAACTTGTAAACGGGTATTCATTTCTAAAAAGAAATATTCTCCATTTTCATATAAAAACTCTACCGTTCCAGCTCCAACATAATTACATGCTTTAGCTACCTGACAAGCAGATTCTCCCATTGCGGCTCTTAATTCAGGTGTTAACACCGCTGACGGTGCTTCCTCTACCACTTTTTGGTGTCTTCTTTGAATAGAACACTCTCTCTCAAACAAATGCACTGTGTTACCATGTTTATCTGCTAAAACCTGAATTTCAATGTGGCGTGGTGATCCTACATAACGTTCAATAAATACCGCTCCATTACCAAATGCTTTTTCTGCTTCACTTACAGCTAAATTCATCTGCTCTTCAAACTCTTCTCTATTGTCTACAATACGCATCCCTTTTCCGCCTCCACCAGCTGAAGCTTTAATTAAGATAGGATAACCTATATCATCTGCAATCTTTTTAGCTGCTTCAATATCTTCAATGGCTTCATCTAAACCAGGAACCATTGGTATTCCATAAGCTTTTACAGCCTGCTTAGCCGATAACTTATCTCCCATTACTTCCATCGACTCAGGAGATGGGCCAATAAATGTGATTCCTGCCTCAGTTACTTTTCTTGTAAACTCCGCATTTTCACTTAAAAAACCATAGCCAGGATGAATTCCATCTACATTTAATTCTTTACATATTTGAATAATATTATCTCCCAATAAATAACTTTCATTACTTGGTGGTGGCCCAACACAAACTGCTTCATCAGCATATTTTACAAATGGAGCATTGGCATCTGCTTCTGAATAAATCGCGACAGATTGAATCCCCATTTTACGACAACTTCTCATTACTCGTAATGCTATCTCTCCTCTATTGGCTACTAATATCTTTTTCATCTTGTTTTTTAATTAATGAAGCTAAAATTAACTCACTCCACGATAATAATTTTCGATAAGTACAAATATAAGAATATCTAGAGGATATGAAAATGGATCATGCACGGAGTCATTTTTTATTTTCCATCCTCATTTTAATGACTAAAGCAGATAATAATGTGAGCCCAGCAATAAATACAATTGAATATTCTAGATTAAAGGCATCTGCAATAACTCCTGTTAATATTGCTCCTATTGCATATCCCAAATCTCTCCACAATCTAAAAACCCCAATACTATTTGCTCGATCTTTTGGATTTGTATTTTCGGCTATGGCCGCTAAAAAAGTTGGATAAACTAAAGCCGTTCCCCCTCCTAACATTAGCGACAATAATATATAATGAGCATAACTATTAGCATATATAAACAAAAATAAAGCTAAAGCTTGAAGTAACATTCCTGTAAAAAGCAATTGCTTTTTAGGATATTTATCAGCCATTTTCCCTGTAAATAACTGCCCTATCCCCCAAACACCTGGATAGACTGCTGTGATAACTCCTATTGCTTCTACATCAAATCCTTTTGTAGCCAATAAGATAGGAAAAACACCCCATACCATTCCATCATTTAAATTATTAATTAAACCAGCTTGTGATATTGCTCCTAAATTGGGATGACGCCACGTTGTATCCCAAAAAGTATTTTTTAGAAGGGGAGTTGCATTGCTACTTGTTTCTTTAGCAACATGTCCCTTGGTATCTTTTACAAAAAAAACACTAAAAATTAACCCCAATAAAGTTAAGGTAATCCCTAGGTAAAAAGGATAAGGGCGTAACCCATAATGATGGGCAATCCATCCTGTAAAAAAAGCGACAATTGCAACAGAGAGATACCCAGCAAATTCATTTAACCCCATTGCAAAACCTCGATCTTTAGTCCCCACTAAATCTATTTTCATTACCACTGTACTACTCCATGCTAATCCTTGATTAATCCCCAAAAAAACATTAGCCAAAATAATCCAGTTCCAATTTTGAGCATACATCAAAACAAAAGGCACTGGAATAGCAAATAACCATCCCAAAATAAGTAACCTTTTCCTTCCAAACCGATTCGCAAGCACTCCTGTAAAATAGTTGGTAATCGCTTTGGTAACTCCAAAGACAACAATAAAGGAAAGGATAGCAGTTTTTACAATTAAACCAAATTCTTTCGCTGCAATTTCTGGTAATAATGACCGCTCTAACCCTACCATTCCTCCCACAAAAGCATTGACAATCACTAATAATGTAAATTGCTTCCAATTTTCTTTCAACCCAAGTTTAATTTCTGCCATCCCCTTATTCCTTACCCTGCAAAGTTCTTATGGCTTGACCTTATTTCCTTTAACAAATGTTAAATAATTAAATGGAGGGATAATTTTTTGCTCTAATTCGACTTAAACTAACTTGAGTAATCCCCAGATAAGATGCGATATGCTTTAAAGGAATTCTTTGAATAAGGTTAGCATTGTTTTTTATTAAATTATGGTAGCGCTCTTCAGCTGTATAAAATTGTAAAGATTCTAAGCGCTGTACTGTCTGAACATAAGCTTGCTCAATAATAATTCGAAACAACCTTTCAAGGTCGCGATGCTCTTCATACAATTTAAATAATGCTACTGCATTAATCGCTATGAGTTCTGTATCCTCTAATGCTTGTATCCCTTTCTTAGAGGGTTGCGCATCAAAAAGGCTATCGGCGCGAGCTACAAAACTGTTTTCTAATTCAAAACTTTCTGTAACATCTACTCCATCTTTTAGATAAAAGATTCTTAACAGCCCCCTATTTACAAAATAAATGGTCTTACACCGATTTCCTATTGCTTGAAGCTCTTCATTTTTTGCAATATCTATTTTGGTAGAAATTCCCTCTAAAGCTTTTTGGGCTTCTTCTGATAATTTAGAAATAGCTTGTATTTGTGTAAATAGGTTGATCATTTTGGGTTTTCAATAAGTTAATAAAACTAATTATTCTTTTTCTATCTATCTCAGCTGTAAAGAATATAAAAACAGCACAAGTCACATCAATACTTCTAATCTCTTTCTCTATTTAATATCAGCAAAAGCACCTTTTGATAGAAAAGTATCACCTTGCTATTTTTTTTACTTCTACCTCTTTCATATTGTATGGGATATCGTAAATTATATCTTTATTATTAATAAAAAAAACACCCGTTACAATCACATGCTCATTAAGTAAACATGTGTCTATTTTTTTCTTAAAATTTTTTATCTCAATAACTTGATCTATTATTGGTTTATAATTGAAAACATTTTCATTAGCTACAAAGTAACTTTCGCGCAAACAAAATAAAACACCTTTAATTTTAACAGTTTTACCATGATAACTTAATTGTTTATTTGTATAAACAGGGGACTCAATAATGCCTTTATATTCATCATCATACTCTTCAATGATATCAGTCACAACTAAATCTTCCCAACCGATATTTATCACCTTTGATTGGTCAAATAATCCTACAAATACTAAAACACCTATTAAATACCTCATTTTTACCTCTCTAAGTTATTCTCAAATCATAATTAGTTATCCCCCCTAAAAGAGAAAGCACTTACAAACAGAGTTAAATTATTGGTTCAAAGTTATTTAAAAACATATTGAAAACTTGAATCATTAGTTTATTAATTTGCTAATTTGATATATTTATGCTAATTTCATATACATGAAGATAAATAACTGCCCAAACTGTAATTCTACTCACTTTGTGAAAAGCGGTGTAATCAACAATAGACAACGTTATAAATGTAAAACATGCAACTATAATTTTACCGTAAACAAGTTAGGTAAAAAAATTGACGAATACTATATCACTAAGGCACTACAGTTATATTTAGAAGGTTTAACTTATCGTGAAATAGAGCGAATATTGGGGATCTCTCATGTAACCATTTTAAACTGGGTTAAAAAGTATAACATCAAAAGACTTGATAATAATAAATACCATCCAACTTATAAAATTCTCAACAGCAAAGAACTAGGAATATACTTTGCTAACTCAGAAAACATAAAAGGTTCTGGAGTTATTGTAACAGAGCTTGGAGACAAGTATATGGTGATTAAATGGGAGCGATTCAAAACCTAAATATATATATTATTAACAGTTATATATATTAAATTATTGTAAACAGAATATTCTTTTCAAATTAGTGTTGTGCTTAAGAGCATGATTATCAGATGATTTAACCTATTAAAAAATCTTTCTAATGAAAAGGATATTGCTAATATTAAGTGTTGTTTTTATTCATCAAACAACAAGTGTTGCACAAGGATCACCTGATTATACGGGCGGCCTTAAAGTTCCATTAAATGAAGATGGATCTAAATATTTTAGATTTATTTCATGGGCACAAGTGCAAGCCAATTACAAAGACAATCTACCAACAACTGCTTCTCCAGTTAATTTAAATTTAAGAAGAGCGAGAATGTTAATGTTCTCACAAATAAATAAGAACTTTCTTATTCTCACACATTTTGGGTTAAACAGTTTAAATAGCGGAACCTTGAGTCCAACAGGAAAAGGTTCTGGCTCTCAACTGTTTTTCCATGATGTTTGGGCTCAATATAACCTTAATAAAAATCATGTTATAGGAGGCGGATTACATTATTTTAATGGTATTTCAAGACTTAATAACCAAAGTACATTAAACATGATGACATTGGACAACAATCGTCAATCGTGGTCTACCATAGGTTTAACCGATCAATTCGCAAGGCATTTGGGTATTTTTGGGAAAGGTAGTATTGGTAATCTTCAATACAGAGTTGCTATTAATGATGCGATAACAAATGGACTTGACGCCAGAACACCAACTTATGGAGAAGGTGCTGTATACGGAGGGAAAAGGCTATTGGGTTCTAAAAAAGCTGGATATGCTTATGCTGGTTACTTTGAATATCAATTCTTAGATCAAGAATCTAATTTTTTACCTTTCAAAGTCGGCACTTATTTAGGCAGTAAAAAAGTATTCAACCTAGGTGCAGGATTTTTTCTACACCCTAATGGCTCTGTTATAGCAACCGATACCATAGGAAACATAGCAGGACAAAACATTAACCTTATCGCTGTTGATGCTTTTTATGAAGCTCCAATAGGATCGAAAGGTGGTGCACTTTCTGCTTACGCAACGTATCAAATAAACGATTATGGAAGTGATTATTTATATAGCGCTTATGGAACAGGGGCAATGATTTACGGCCATATTGGTTATTTATTAAACGGTGAGAAAACCAAAACAAGGTTTCAACCTTATGTTTCTTTTGCTAGCAATAGCTATACGGCTTCTTCCGACAATTTAAACAATATTGGGATTGGAATCAACGCCTATATGAGTGGGCATAATTCTAAACTATCATTAGAGTACAAAAGTTCAACACAAGGTGTCATACAAACCAATAATGTAACCTTACAAGCAATGATTTATTTATAAAAAACACAGCACTATGATTGATGTAGAGAAAAAAAGAGCAAGAGAATACTGGCGAGAAAACTTAAAATATCTAGTAATACTGTTATTCGTATGGTTTTTAGTATCATTTGGATTTGGAATTCTTTTTAAAGAAAGTATAGATGTTATAAAACTAGGTGGATTTAAATTAGGCTTCTGGTTTGCCCAACAAGGCTCCATCTATGTCTTTGTTATCCTCATTTTTGTCTACATAAGGCTAATGAATAAGCTAGATAAAAAATATGGATACGATGATTAACCCTATTTATAATTTTTATTTATGGTATAAATAAAAATCTATTTAACAACAAAAAAATAAGCATTATGAGCATACAAGTTTGGACATGGATATTAGTAGGAGTTACTTTCTCCTTATATTTTGGAATAGCAATTTGGGCCAGAGCAGGTTCAACGAAAGATTTTTACGTAGCAGGTGGGGGTGTATCGCCTTTGGCAAATGGGATGGCTACGGCAGCAGATTGGATGAGTGCAGCGTCATTTATTTCTATGGCGGGGATTATATCTTTTGCTGGATATGACGGTTCAGTCTATTTAATGGGCTGGACTGGAGGATACGTCCTCCTGGCCCTTTTGCTTGCTCCTTATTTACGAAAATTCGGAAAATTTACTGTCCCAGATTTTATTGGAGACAGGTACTACTCTAACATTGCACGAACAGTTGCTGTTATTTGTGCTCTATTAGTTTCTTTTACATATGTAGCTGGTCAAATGCGTGGTGTAGGAATTGTTTTTTCACAGTTCTTACAAGTAGATATAACGGTAGGAGTCATCATTGGAATGACGGTCGTTTTAGTGTTTGCTTTTTTGGGAGGTATGAAAGGTATTACTTATACCCAAGTAGCTCAGTTTTGTGTTTTAATTTTTGCATTTATGGTTCCCGCCATCTTTATCTCCATGCAAATGACCGGTTATGCTATTCCTCAATTAGGAATGGGTGCTACAGTAGAAGACGGTACTTTTTTACTAGACAAACTTGATAATTTACATACTGACTTGGGTTTTAAAGAATATACACAAGGTTCTAAATCAACTTGGGATGTCTTTGCCATCACGATGGCATTGATGGTTGGTACAGCTGGGTTACCACATGTAATCGTTCGTTTTTTTACAGTACCAAAGGTAAAAGATGCAAGAAAATCAGCAGGTTTAGCTTTGCTTTTTATCGCTATACTTTATACTTCTGCTCCAGCAGTTTCTGTTTTTGCTAGAACAAACCTAATCGAAACTGTAAGCGATAAAAATTATACTGAAATGCCAGAATGGTTTACCAAATGGGAAGATACCGGTTTAATTGCTTGGTCAGATAAAAACGGCGATGGTAAGATTCAATACGTAAATGGAAAAGCACTTTCTTCAAAGAAACCTGAATATACAGAAAAAAGAGGGATACATGGAGAACGCGTAATCTCTAATGCCAATAGCGAAAGTAATAATGAACTGTATGTTGATAGAGACATTATGGTGTTAGCTAATCCTGAAATTGCCAATCTTCCTAACTGGGTTATTGCGCTAGTTGCTGCAGGTGGTTTAGCAGCAGCATTATCTACAGCTGCAGGATTACTATTGGTGATATCTACTTCTATATCACATGATTTAATTAAAAAACAAATTAAACCAAATATCTCAGAAAAAGGAGAGTTAATGGCCGCAAGAATTAGTATATTAGTTGCTATAATTGTTGCTGGATTATTTGGAATTTACCCTCCTGGTTTTGTAGCAGCAGTAGTAGCACTAGCATTTGGTTTAGCAGCTGCATCAATTTTCCCAGCGATTACATTAGGGATTTTTGACAAAAGAATGAATAAGGAAGGGGCTATTGCGGGGATGGTTGTAGGAATAAGCTTAATGCTTTTTTATATGATCAGATATAAAACTGGTTTAATCGGAGTTTTTGACCCTAGACCTGCTTCTGAATGGTGGTTTGGAACCTCACCAGAAGGATTTGGAACCATAGCAATGATCGTCAATATAGTCGTTTCTATAATCGTATCAAGGCTAACTCCTCCTCCTCCAAAAGAGGTAAAAGAAATCGTAGAAAATATCCGAGTACCAAGTGGTGCAGGAGAAGCAATTGATCATTAATCAAACAATATATATCCAGTAGCTAAAACTACTGGATATACGTATAATATGAAAAAAAGACACGAACAAAAATTAATCATTCTTTCGGTAGTCCTAGTAACATTACTAGGACTGCCTTTGATATTGATTTTTGATTCAGACGGGGCTGTCTTTGGTATACCGACATTTTATTTTTCGATATTCGTGCTTTGGGCTTTAACAATTATTATATCCTATGTTGTTTTAAAAAGACATTATGAGTAATATTAGCCTTATCATTGTTATTGTCTGCTATTTGGCTCTTTTGTTTTTTATTGCATTTATAGCTGAGAAAAACGCTCGTTCTAAGTGGGTAAACAATCCTTACACCTATACTTTATCCCTAGCGGTCTATTGTTCTGCATGGACCTATTATGGAAGTGTTGGTGTTGCTGCAAATTCTGGCGTAGGCTTTTTACCAATTTATTTGGGCCCTGTGATTGCATTTCCACTATGGATTGTTGTCATGCGTAAAATCATTCGAATCTCAAAGCAACAAAAAGTCTCTTCTTTAGCCGACTTTATCTCTTTAAGGTATGGTAACAGTCGTTTTTTAGGCGCATTAATTACTATTGTTTGCTTATTTGCAACCATACCATATATTTCTTTACAACTAAAAGCTTTATCAGAATCCTACAGTATCCTGACCAACCAAACGATCAATGTCAAAAGCTCTATTGTTGATGATGCAACTTTTTACATCGCAGTATTACTAGCCATTTTTGCCGCTTTTTATAGTACTCAAAAAACAGATGCATCAGTCAAACATAAAGGGATTATTGTCTCTACAGCATTTGAATCAATTTTAAAATTGGTCTTTTTTCTAATAGTAGGTATTTATGTCACCTATTTTTTATTTGATGGTACTGAGGACATTTATTCTAGAATTAAAGATCATACTAATTTTAAACAGTTAACTTCTATTGGAGGTTTTGAGGGAGCTTTTGATTGGTTTTTTACAATAGCACTTTCTTTTATTGCTATTTTTTTACTACCAAGACAGTTTCAAGTATCTGTTATAGAAAATACTAGAGAAAAACATTTAAAAAAAGCTATTTGGTTATTCCCATTGTATCTACTTCTTTTTAATGTTTTTGTAATCTTCATTGCTTGGGGAGGTTTACTAACGTTTGCCCCATCAGTAAACTCAGATTATTACACTCTACTATTACCGTTCCATAATGGTGAAATATTTTTAGCATTAATGGTCTTTTTAGGTGGTTTTTCAGCGGTAATATCTATGGTTATTGTTTCTACAATGGCCCTAGCAACAATGGTGAGTAATAACCTTATTATTCCTTATGGTTTTTTAGATTATTTTATAAAGGGAAAGTCTGAAAGAAATGCGACTTCTATCAAAAATATTCGGAGAATTGCGATCTTCTTAATTATTATCGCTGCATACGGTTTTTATATTCTCTTTTCTAAACAACTTTCCCTCTACTCTATTGGGTTAATTTCTTTTGTTATTATTGCTCAACTTGCCCCTTCTTTTTTCTTTGGATTATATTGGAACAGAGGCTCATCAATTGGAGCTACGGTTGGAATTATTGTAGGCTTAATCGTAACTGCCTATACCCTGATTATTCCTAATTCAATCTTAGCCTACGGCACTGCATCAAGTTTTATTGAAAATGGTCTGTTAAACATTACTTCTTTAAAACCTTTTGCTTTATTTGGTCTGGATTTTTTATCGCCTTCCTCACATGCTTTTATCTGGAGTTTAGCATTGAATACCATTACATTTTTGGTAATATCTGTGCTGTTCAAAGGAAATTATAGAGAGCGAAACTATGCTGAAATGTTTGTTGAAAATAAAAAATATACTGTTTTAGATGATAATGCACTCGTTTGGAAAGGAGAAGCTTATGTAGAAGATATCAAAAATGTATTAATTAAATTCTTAGGAACAAAAAAAACAGAAAGGGCTTTAAATCTATTTTTTCTCAAATACGATCTTCCAAAAGATACTCAAATGGCCGATGCCAGATTAATCAACTTTTCCGAAAAGCTTTTAACTGGTAGTATTGGAAATGCCTCAGCTAAAATTTTAATCTCTGGTGTTGTAAAAGAAGAAGAAATTAGTCTCATTGAAGTATTAAAAATACTGGAAGAATCAAAAGAGAATATTGTTCAAAATAAAGTCTTAAAAGTTAAATCTGATGAACTAACTGAGCTTACAGCACAATTACAAAAAGCCAATGAAGACTTATTACTTAAAGACAAACAAAAAGATGAATTCTTGGATACTGTAGCTCATGAATTAAAAACACCTTTAACGGGAATTAGAGCTTCTATCGAACTCTTAAAAGAAGATGACGGAGAAATGCCTGAAGAGTTAAAACGTCAATTTCTGACAAACGTCTTAAACGACTCAGAGCGTTTATCAAGATTAATTCACAATATTCTTGATTTTGAAAAACTAGCGAATGGAAGAGAAACAATTCAGTTAGCAGAACATGACTTTAATACAACTTTAAAAAAAGTTCTCAATAGCTTTGCTTCTATCGCTTCAGAAAAAGGAATTAATATCCATTTAAAAACAACCGCCCCCTTACTGGCTAATTATGATGAAGATCGAATTATACAAGTTATTACGAATTTAATAACAAATTCAATAAAGTTTTGTGAAAAAGATAAAGGACAAATTAATATTTCATATATTGAAGAACAAGAGCATTTAAAATTCATTATTGATGATAATGGAAAAGGTGTTCCTAAAGAAGATATGGATTCAATTTTTGAAAAATTTTATCAATCAAAAAATCAAAATACTATAAAACCTATAGGTAGTGGATTAGGCTTAGCAATATGTAAACACATTATAGCCATTCACAAAGGTGAAATTTGGTTAGAAAAACAACATAAAAACGGAGCAATGTTTGTTTTTAAAATCCCAATGCACTGAATAAAAAGGACGATATATGACAAAAAAAATTTTAATCGTAGATGATGAACCGAATATAGTAATGGCGCTTGAATATTCTTTAAAGAAACAAGGTTATGAAGTATTCATTGCACGAGATGGAGAGGAGGCTATTGATATTTTGGAATATTCGGCTCCAGATGTAGTTGTATTGGATATTATGATGCCTAATGTAGATGGCTATCAAACGATAAAATGGATTAAAAACAATAAAGCTCTAGCAAATACTAAAGTGGTATTTCTATCGGCAAAAAATAAAAACTCTGATATAGAAAAAGGGCTAGAATTGGGCGCTGACAAGTACCTCACTAAACCTTTTTCTGTAAAAAAAGTAATTACTGAGATCAATGAATTAATAGCAATATGAAATTAAAACTAGGCCCATTAACATCCGATATTATCATTGTAATTTACGCTGTAGTTACCTTATACTTCAGGTTTAAATTAGAAAATGAATCGAATATCAGCACTCTTAATTCTCTGGTAATAGGAGTTAGTTTTGTTCTGATTATATGGGTTTTAATTAAATTAAAAATTTTAAACCCTAGTTGGTTTGGTTTATTTAAAAACAAAGGAAAATGAATTATTTAAACACCTACAACAAGAGTATTCAGCACCCAGAACAGTTTTGGAAAGATCAATCCAACATCATTGATTGGTTTAAAGCTCCAACAAACATCTTATCTACCGATGAAGATAACTATCCTCAATGGTATACGGACGGCTTGCTAAACATGAGCTATTTATGCCTTGATAAACACATCATTGACGGTTATGGAGACCAAAATGCTATTATTTATGACTCACCTGTTACTGGTGTCCAACAAGCCATCACTTTTAATACATTAAAAACTCAAGTAAGTCAACTAGCTAGTGGTTTAAAATCATTGGGGTTGGAAAAAGGAGATACTGCAATTATTTATATGCCTATGATTCCTGAAGCCATCGTTTCAATGTTGGCCTGTGCAAGAATTGGTGTCATCCATTCAGTTGTATTTGGTGGATTTGCAGCACATGAGTTGGCTATAAGAATTGACGATTGCAAACCTAAAGTTATTTTAACTGCTTCAAATGGTATTGAAATTCAAAAAATTATTTCTTATAAACCAATAGTAGATGATGCTATAGCAACTGCCAACCATTCTCCTCAAAATGTAATAATTTATGACCGTAAACAAGGCGTTAAAATCCCTCAAAAGACTTACGACATCAATTATGAAAAATTAATTAATTCAGCTGAAGAAATTGAAGCCATTCCAGTTCCTTCCACTCACCCACTCTATATTTTATATACTTCTGGGACAACTGGAAAACCTAAAGGAATTATTAGAGATACTGGAGGTTATGCAACAGCTCTAAAAATGTCGATGAAACAAATATATGGCGTAAATGAAGGGGATGTATTTTGGGCAGCTAGTGATGTTGGTTGGGTTGTAGGTCATAGTTATATCGTCTATGGTCCATTGTTGAATCGTAACACCACCATCCTATTTGAAGGAAAACCTATCAAAACTCCTGATGCTTCTACATTTTGGAGAGTGATTAGTGAACATAAAGTAAAAACAATGTTTACCGCACCAACAGCTATCAGAGCGATAAGAAAAGAAGATCCCAAAGGAACACTCCTAAAAAAATATGATTTAAGCAGTCTTAAATACCAGTTTTTGGCTGGGGAACGCTGTGATGCTTCGACTTTAAAATGGACTGAAGAGCAACTAAAGATACCAGTAATAGATCATTGGTGGCAAACAGAATCTGGCTGGCCAATGATCGCCAATATGGCTGGCACAGAGCTATTACCTGTAAAACCTGGTTCTGCGTCTCTTCCAGTTTGGGGATATGCTATTGATATTTTGAATCATGAGGGGGAAACTGTACCTCCAAACACAGAAGGATATGTTGCGATCAAACTTCCATTACCACCAGGATGTTTGCTAAATATTTGGGGAAATAAAGAACGATTTAAGAATGGTTATCTGAACCAATTTGAAGGTTACTATTTTTCAGGTGATGGAGGTTATAAAGATGAAGATGACTATATTTTTATCACTGGGCGTGTGGATGACATTATCAATGTAGCTGGACACCGTTTATCTACAGCAGAAATGGAAGAAATTGTTGCTTCACACCAAGCTGTTGCCGAATGTGCTGTATTTGGGATTTCTTGCGATTTAAAAGGCCAAAAACCTATGGGCTTAATTGTCCTAAAGTCTAATTCTAACCTAAACATTGAAGACATTAAAAAGGAGATTATCTTAAAAGTAAGACAAGAAATTGGACCTGTAGCCTCTTTTAAGGATGTTCTAATTGTCAAACGCTTACCGAAAACAAGGTCAGGAAAAATATTAAGAAAACTATTAAGAAATATTGCTGATACAAATGATTATAAGACACCCTCTACTATTGATGATGTCAATATTATTAATGAAATTGAATCAGTTTATCATAACAATAAAATTGGAAAGTATAATTAAAACCTATAACTATGAGCAATTACCACATCAAAGGATTGGAAGAATATTTTAACGTTTACCGTAAATCCGTTAGATACCCTGAAAAGTTTTGGGAAGAAATCGCTGAAGAACATTTTGTTTGGCGAAAGAAATGGGATCATGTATTAAGTTGGGATTTTGAAAAACCTGAAATTAAATGGTTTGAAGGAGCTCAATTAAATATTACAGAAAACTGTATAGACCGTCATTTATTAACTAATGCTAATAAAACAGCTATTATTTTTGAGCCAAACGATCCAAAAGAAGCTGCTGAACACATTAGTTATGGTGAACTTTCGAAACGTGTCAATGCTTTTGCTAACGTTTTAAAGGCTCAAGGAATACAAAAAGGCGATCGTGTTTGTATTTATTTACCAATGATTCCAGAACTTGCTATCTCGGTATTAGCATGTGCTAGAATTGGAGCTGTACACTCCGTCGTTTTTGCTGGTTTTTCTTCATCAGCCTTAGCTACGAGAATCAACGATAGTTCTTGTAAAATGGTGATTACTTCTGATGGTTCTTATCGTGGTGCTAAAACCATTGATTTAAAAGGTATTGTCGACGAAGCGCTAAACGATTGTACAACTGTTGAATCTGTTTTAGTGGCCAAAAGAATTCATTCGGATATTGCCATGCAAGAAGGTAGAGATCAATGGTTACAACCTTTACTAGATGATGCTTCTACTGTATGTGAAGCCGAAACGATGAATGCAGAAGACCCTTTATTTATTCTCTATACATCTGGATCAACAGGAATGCCTAAAGGTATGGTACATACTACTGCTGGATATATGGTTGGAACAGCCTTTACCTTTAAAAATGTATTCCAATATCGCAACGATGATGTTTATTGGTGTACTGCTGATATTGGATGGATTACTGGACATAGTTATATTGTTTATGGTCCGTTAGCAAATGGAGCGACAACTTTAATGTTTGAGGGAGTACCTAGTTATCCTGATTTTGGGAGGTTTTGGGAAGTTGTTGAAAAACATAAAGTCAACCAATTTTACACCGCTCCTACTGCAATAAGAGCTTTAGCTAAAGAAAACTTAGATTTCGTTGAAAAATATGATTTATCTTCTTTAAAAGTTTTAGGATCGGTAGGTGAACCTATTAATGAAGAAGCTTGGCACTGGTATAACGATAATGTTGGAAAAAAGAAGAGTCCTATTGTTGATACTTGGTGGCAAACTGAAACTGGCGGGATAATGATTTCTCCTATCCCATTTGCTACACCAACCAAACCTACTTATGCAACTTTGCCGTTACCTGGAATCCAACCTGCTCTAATGGATGAAAATGGAAGTGAAATAAAAGGCAATCAAGTAGATGGTCGTTTATGTATAAAATTCCCGTGGCCATCTATGGCAAGAACAATTTGGGGAAATCACCAACGTTATAAAGAAACTTATTTCTCAGCTTTTGAAAATAAATACTTTACTGGTGATGGAGCTCTAAGAGATGAAGTTGGGTATTATAGAATTACAGGTCGTGTAGATGATGTTATCATCGTTTCTGGACATAACTTAGGAACAGCACCTATCGAAGATGCAGTGAATGAACATCCTGCTGTAGCAGAATCTGCCATTGTTGGTTTCCCACATGATATCAAAGGGAATGCCTTATACGGTTATGTAATCTTAAAAGAAACTGGTGAAGGACGTAAACATGAAAATCTTCGCAAAGAGATTAATCAAATCATTACAGAACATATAGGACCAATAGCAAAATTGGATAAAATTCAATTTACTGTAGGGCTACCAAAAACGCGTTCTGGTAAAATTATGCGTCGAATTTTACGAAAAATTGCTGGTAAAGATACTAGTAACTTAGGTGATACCTCTACATTATTAAATCCTGAAGTTGTTGAAGAAATAATGAAAGGAGCTTTATAAAAAGCCTAAAAAGAAAGCGTGTTTGTTAAACACGCTTTCTTTTTTTATTGTTATTCTCCACTTTTCCATGTATACCATCCAAAAGGAGAATCTTTTCTGTTCATTATCTTTTGTAGCATATTTTTTGGAGGAACATATAACCTCTCCCATCCATTTAAATCATCTAGTTGATGATGATAATAATATTTTTCCATCTCTGGAAAACCTAGTTGTTTGTAATAAGTTGCCGTTCTTTGTTGTGCTGCTCGACTTTCTTCTAAAGTAGAATAAAAAGGGCTATCCAAAATATGTATTTCTCCTCTAGCACTTAAAAGGCTTTTCAAACGTTGAAACAACAATGTTAAATCAGGAAAATATTGGACAGCAGCATTGAGCACAATTAAATCAAACTTTTCTTCAAACTCTGCATAAAAAAGATCTCCATAAGCAAAAGTTAACCTTGAATCTAAAAACACTCTTCTCCCCTGCTCTAGTTCTTCTTTATTGATATCTAACCCTATTATTTTTCCATCTATATTTTGGGCTATAATATTCGTAAACCAACCATTTCCACAACCTATATCCAATACATTCTTATACGACTTTTGTTTTAAGTAATTTACAAAACGTTGTCTTGTTTTTTGTCTTAACTTCCATTCAAGATATTGAGAATGATCGGTAGCAACATCAGGTAATATTGCTACTACTTCGTCAGCATACACACGATTTTCTTTTGCTCTTACCGCTAAATAATTACTTTCAAAAGTATTTTCAAAAGGTGTTAAGTAAATAATTTCCCTCTTTTTCATTTGTTTAATAACATGCCTACATGCGCCAATTGAGCCTTTGCCTTATGCTTCAATTTTTCTGTAGGACTTTTTGTTTTTAATTCAGCATTCACCTCATTAACGATATAACGTACTGCATAATCATAAAACTTCCGCGAATAAGTCCGTTTGAATTCAATATCTCTATCGGTTGTTGTTTCCCAATCTAATTCATGGATAATAGCCTGTTCTATTTCATTGTATAAATCAGTCCCAACTATTGGGTAGGCTACTGTTATGGTAAAATTATCGGGTTGAGCAGCCTTTAAATAACGAGTTGTCGTATAGATATCCTCTAGTGTTTCTGTTGGATATCCTACCATAATAAATGTTCCTGACTGTATTCCATAGGCTTTGGTTTTTAGCATCATCTCTCGAACTAAATTAATATCTACCCTCCGATCCATTTGATCAATAATGCGCTGGGAACCACTTTCTGCACCTATCCAAATTTTACTACATCCCATTTCTGCTAACTGCTTTAATACTTCATCAGTTAAGCGTTCTGCACGTGTAATACATTCAAAAGAAATCTTAATCCCACGTTTTAAAAACTCTTGATGCAAACTAGCGATCCATTTATGGCTGACTGTAAACACATCATCAACAAACCATAAGGAATCAGGATTATAGGTTTCAATTAAATACGCGACTTCATCGGCAACTAATTCTGGAGATCGTCTTCTATAACTTTGTCCATAAACTGCTGTACTGCACCACTTGCAAGTATAGGGACATCCTCTTTGTGTGGATATCGATATGGTACTTTGTCCATGGTATTTTTTCCATACCTCAAGGTAGGCATTCAAGTCTATTCCTTCTCGATCAGGAAATGGTAACTCGTTAATATTTTTTATTTTAACTCGTGCTGTATTTTTTACAGCTGCACCTTTATTTGTATACGCTATTCCTGCTATTTCTAGGTATGGTTCATTCCTTTTTATAGCTGTTACCAATTCAAATAGTGTTTCTTCCCCTTCTCCTATTACAATAAAATCAGCTCCTGCTTTGAGGTACCTCTTGTAATTATATGTAACGTCTGGACCTCCCAAAATAATTTTAGTTTGTTCTAAAACAGCTTCTTTGCGAATTGCTTTCATTAACCGAATGACATTTAATTTTGTCATGAGATTGGTATAGATAGCCACTGCATTGGGTTGTTTATCCTTTATTTCACTAAGCAGTGTATCAAAATCTGAAAATGTTGTATCAAACAACCCTACATCAAGTGCTCTATCTTTTAAAAACTTTGAAAGATAGAGTATTCCTAAAGGAGGGTATGGACGCATAATACCTTGCTCCTTTTCATCTTCTACAATGAAATAGCCATGTGTTAAAAGTACATCCATGTTATAACTTCTCTAAACAAATAAAAAAATGGTCTGAAAGAGCAGCCAATTTATTAAATTTTAGCAAACTTTTATCCAATTTTATCAGTTTTTGAATGCTTTTAGGCTTATTTTTAAACCAATTATCCAAATAAGATGGAGGTACACAGAATCCTACTGGTGCTAATTTGACAAGGCGAAACCCCTCACTATTTCGTTGAATAAACTGTGGGGAGTAATAGTATGTTCTAATTTGTTTATCTTCTACCTGGGCTAATGCACCTTCTTTCTTTCTTCTTCTAAAAGCTTCTCCAAACTTCAGCTTGGAAGAAAAATAAAATGACTCCCATAAACAGACAGAAGGCATGATAACCAATATTAATTTCCCACCTTCATTTAGGCTATTATGTGCATTAATAATAAATTGTTTAACCTCTTCCTCTCCTAAACAGTTTAAGCCTCCAAAATTTGAAAAAATAACATCAAATTTTTGTCCCAATTTTTCTAATAAATTAATCGCTAAAACGGTGGACTCGATATTGAGGAATCCTTGTGTCTTCTTTTGGGTTACTTGAACCATTTGAGGAGAAATATCTGTGGCTAAAACTTTAGCTCCTTTTTGAGCGAGATAAACAGCATCCTCTCCCGTACCACAATTCAATTCTAAAATAGATAAATTATTCCAATCACTTATACACTCATTCAACAGTTGGTAAACAACAGTTCTTTGTGCTCTTCCTACTGTAGTATTAGTAAAAGTAGCATCATATTCTTTGGCGATATGATCAAATTCAGCTTCCATTTATACTCGGTTGCTCAACTGTTTAAGTTTGTATTTATAATACTGAATAATTGGCGCATAATAGAGTTGTTTTCCTATCGCCTTTCGTTCTTTTGCTTGCTCGTTTCTAAAGACTTTATGTACATAGCGATGTAATGTTTTGTAATACGCTTGGTTAAAGGTATTGGAAAACATTAGTGCTAAATCATCTGAATCTTCCCAATTGGCTTTTTGTCCTAATTCAGAACTTACCATATCATAAAACTTTGTTCCTGGTAAAGGATAGGAAACACTCACTCCAATATCATCTGGCATACAGCGTAAAAGCATGTCTATCGTCTCTTCTACCTCTTCTTTGGTTTCTCCTAAATAACCAAATTGTAAGAAAAATGCTACCCGAACACCTTTACTTTGTAACAATTGAGTGGCTTTTTCTATTTGTTCAATTGTTGTTCCTTTATCCATGGCATCTAAAATCCGTTGAGAACCACTTTCGGCACCAATCCAAACTTCTTTTAATCCTGAGGATACCAAGGCATCAATATTATCTTCTTTTAATAATAAATCAGCTCTACTTTGTATTTTATAGGTAATGGCTAAATCTTCTTGTTTTAAATATTGATCAAACTCTTGAACCCAATTGGGTTTTAATCCAAAAATATCGTCACACATCCAAAAATTAGTTACGCCAAATTGCGCTTTTAGTAATTTGATTTCCTCTACTACTCTCTTAGGACTCCTAGAATTATAACGATTTCCATAAATAGGTTTGGCGCACCAATTACATTGGTATGGACAGCCTCTTGTAGTTGCTATATTTAGAGCATAAGCATTTCCTTTTGCTTTCCACACTTTTTTATAGGCGTCAATATCAACCAAATCCCAAGCTGGTTGTGGTAAAATATCTAAATCTCTAATAACTGCTCTACGTCCTGTATTAATGATTTCTCCTTCATTTTGAAAACAAATTCCTTTTACCTCATTGATAACCTCATTATTTTGAAACTTTTGAATCGTTTCTAATAAAGAAAGTTCTCCCTCCCCCAATAAAACCACATCGGCGCCATTTTCGATATATTGCTGAAAATGATCTGTAGAATCTGAACTCGATACAATCACCTTACATTGGTATTTTTTTGCAATCTGAAGCATTTTAAATGCAGCTTCCCGCATATTGGTGAGGCACATTTTGGTCAAATAGTTAAACCCATCATCGTATAAAACAAAATATTCTGGCTGCTCTTTTTGAATAATCGTTTCTATGGCTTCTGGTCCAGTTTTCAAACACACATCAAACAAGCTTACCTCAAATCCATTTTCTCGTAAATAACTAGCTGCAAATATCGTCCCCAAAGGCGGATAAGGCATCCCTGTATTCCATTGTTTCGGATCCAGTTGATAATAATAACTATGACTCAATAATACCTTACTCATTTCCAGTACGAAATTCTATTATTTTTTAATTCCTCCAATGCTTTCTTCCCCTCCTGAACCTTAGTCCTGTTTTGGAAAAATATTGTTATTGCAAAAACAATTACACCATATTTTAACACATACCAACCTTTTAGCTTAGCATAGATATAAGTAACTAAAACTATTGAAACCGCTACAATAAAAAAAACTAAACCAAAATATTGAGTTGTTTTAGCAAATTTGATTTCGGAGTTGATTTTCTTTGTCGCTTTTAGTTCTTTTTCAAATGCCATCACAAAAGTATCCATATCCTCTACACCTAGCCCTTCCTCTTTAAGATCTTGAATGAGCTCTTCTTTTGGTAATTTAAACTTTTTGAGATACTTCTGTATCAATTGATCTATAATATAATCTACATCTTTCTTCATAAACTATGTATTAGTTATATCTTCTATTATTTGATTATATTTTTGAATTACTTTCGCCTGAAAATTACTTGGATGATGCTTGGACACACGCTTTGTTGTTTTAAGTGCGACATCAAAATCAGCATTTTCCATTGTTCCAAACTTTTGCTTCCAACGCTTCAAAGTTAGTTTCATAAAATAGGCATCCACGCGTTCTCCAAGAGGCATATTTAATATCGGCTCTACAAAGTTTTGAAAGAGACTTCTTTTCAACTCTATCGTATATTTAGAGGTTGATTTCGCATGAATATAATACTCATTAATCCATTGATTGGCTTCTATAAACTGTTGGTACAATTTATTATTTACCATAGGGATCAATGTAACAATTTCTGTAGCTGTAAACCTATTTTTCTGTTCAATTTCTAGCTGTTCTTCATCTATAAAATAATTCACACAAAAATACTTTCTAGAATTCAGTAAGATTGTCTTTTTATATAATATCAATAGCGTTCTTGCTATCCATAGTCGATTGGGTTTTGTAATGATAAAAAAATCGATATCACCATCTTCAGCCATGACTCCTTTCGACAATGAACCAGATATAAACACGCCTCTTACATAGGGAAACTTAGCAATCAATTTCGACTTTTTTACCGCCTGGAAAAGGTATTTCTCTGCACGTTTTTCTCCTTCAATTCTTTCTTTAACAATTTTAATATCTTCTATTAGACTATAGAAACCATCCAAGTTATGAATGAATTGCTTTTCTATCAATTCTTGCAATTCTCTATCGAATTCTACCTTATCTTCAAACTTAGAATATTGATATAGCTCCTCATAAGACAATGGGTAACTAAACACGTCAAAATATGCCAGCGCTTTTAAAATAGAGCTAATATTTTCAGTTGGGTGAATGTGCATGATTAACCAAATGTAATGAACTTTTTGTGATAAAAAAGTCTTTCTTATACCAACTGATGATATAATTTTATGTATGCACTCACAGTTTCTTGAATTGAATGTAATCTAGCTGGAGGAACATCCCTATCCAATAGAGCAATCAAGACCTTTAAATCTTTAGTTACATCCATTTTTAATTTCGCTATAGCTTCTAGCTCTGGTGCGATTCCTACTGGTGAAGAGAGCACAAAAGTTTGATTAGCTAAAGCTTCAATCAAAATCATACCAAATCCCTCAAAATTAGAAGGATGGACTAACACTTTTGCTTGTGCTATTTGGGTTTGCGTTTCCGTATATGATAGCTCTCCCAAAAATTGTATGTTATCATTTAGTTCATACGCTTGAACAAGCTGTTTTAATTTTTCCAATTCTTGACCTACTCCTATCAACTTGGCAGAAAAATTTGGTTTTATTGGCTTTAAAGCTCTACACAAGGCTATTAAGTAACTAAAGTTTTTAAGGGGAATTAAATTACCTACACCTACAATATCAAATGTTTTAAGCTGAGTCGTGGTGGTGACGACTCCTAATGGAATAACTCCTATTTTTTGAGAAAGCGCTTTTTCTAAATGCTTCTTTTGGTATTGAGAGAGGCAAAAAATCTCAACAGCATTCCATTTGATTTTTTTCAAATAACGATTAACAGGTAACACATCTTGCCCTAATGCAGTAGCCACAACTGGGATATCAAACTTACGTCCTAATTTTTCAGCCCAATAGGTTGTTTCATTTAACCAAAAAGAGTGAATCACCGCTATTTTATGTTCTCGATCAATGGTAGTAAATGCTTTCAATAAACGATGAAATAAAACTGTTTTTCGAACAATAAAACTGTTTTTACCATTCAAGGGAACTACTTTTGCGCCACACCAATTATAGGTTGATTTGACAAAAGGGTAATGCAAAGTAAATACCGTAACCTCCACTCCTTGCTCAACCAATTCTTTTACCAAAATTTGCAACGCAGGAATACAGGTTGTATCGCTTTCGCTAGCAGCAAAACCGGGGGTAATAATAGCTATGTGTTTATTGAATTCGATATATTTTCCAATGATTTTGAAATGAAACTAATTCCTCTAACTGATATTCTTGTGTTACCTTATTCCAATTTTTCATCACAGTTGTTCCCTCCCATTGCTTTTGAAACTTTGTTACATTAAAAATAAGTAAACTGCCTTTTTCAAATGTTTTATATTCCTCCAAATATAAGTTTTTCACTTCATTCTCTATTCCATACGAAAGAAATGATTGATCTACATAGAAACTATAAATGGTTGCTTTGGAATGAAGCGCTTGTAGCGCCAGTACAATTTCCTTTTCATTCTGATGAACTCGATAGGTTTTACCAAATGAATAAATAAAGAACATAACATTAAACAACACTGTTCCTCCTACAAAAAACCAATGTAATTTTTTATTTTTTAGCCAACTCCAAAATCTAAGAAAAGCAGGAAACAACAACACCATTATTAAAGGATGTGACAACATTAAAAAACGATAATTTTGCGTAGAAAACCCAGAGATAAAAGCGAGATAGCCACATACACCAATTAGGAAAAAGAGGCTTATCCCTTTTATTTTTTTATAAAAAGGGAGTAAAAAGACTCCTATTGCTAGGTATCCAATATGTAAAAGATTTCCAAAAACATAAATGCTATTAGGGACCCAATGGAACGACTGCCCGTCATTATCTTTTAAGCTTCTAGAAAAAATATTACTGAAACTCCAACGTCTAAAGAATTCATCAGTAATATATTTAAAAAAAGGATAGTAAACCAAGAGGACACTTAACATCCCTACCAAAAACAATACAGCTATTAGCCAATTGTATTTTACTTTCCTGAGTCCAACAATTACTGCAATAAGGATAGGAACAAAAACTAGAGGTAATGTTGGATATCTTACAAAAAAAGCAGCACAAGCAGTTACTACCATTACTAGGAGAAAGCTGACTCGACGTACGTTCATAAACCTTACAAAACTCCAATAACAGAAAACCACTAAAAAAGTAGCCAACATATCACTCATTACCAACATTCCTCCTCTTATGAAATAAGTACTCAATACCAACCCCAGAAATAGCCATAATTTTCCATCTTTATGGTAGATTTCCTGAATTATTTTATTGGTATAAAAAATAACACCAAGTAAAGACAGTAAAGATAATAACCGCATTACAGTGAGAAGATGCATTCCAGTTGTACTGATTATTGCCCCCAAAAAAGGATACAATTTAGGCCAATAAAAGTTTCCAGGAGTTTTTCCAGTAGTAAGGTACAATTTTAATTCCTGAGCATATTGATAATAAGCATGACTATCTTGCCCAAACAATCCATTAAAATCGTAACTCCAAGTTAAGATCCCAAACAATAAAAGTGGCGTCCCATAGAGTACTCCTCCCCAATATGAAAACCTTTGACTATTGGACATTTAATCGATTTTTATTTCCTATTAACTCTAGTGTTCCACTGCTATTGTAATACCCTTTCTTAATAAAGCAATCAACATCTTTATCACATTGAGCTACCTTAACTGCCTCTACAGCAAGTTTTGACTCATCTTTTACAGCTATTCCAACAGTACATTTCTTAATCGAAATCGAATGAATCAATACGCTTGAACGTTCACCTATACTCACTCCTTTATCTTCGCATCCTTGTACTTTTAAATTCCTTATTTTAACAGTTGCTCCTGACAAGTCTATGGCATCACCTCCAACATCTTTAAACCTGGAATACATAACTGCTCCTTGCCCATAGTCAATATCTACGGCATCACCACTAATGTGCTTTGCTGTTAGCTCTTTGATCAAAAAATCACAATTATTTAAGTTTACCCCATCATTCGATTGAATGTTTTCCATCATTAACTTTTCGAGTATTACTTTCCCGTGAGTACATTGTAATGGGGCATTATTTTCATGTACATTAAACTGTGTAATTTTTGAATTCTTCACAGACAAGTTAGCGTATACAACGGCAATTCCATTGCTTGTTAGATCGGATGAAGAGAGCTGACTGTTTAGTATTTTCACTTCTCCATAAGCCGTAATACTTCCCCCCGAATTAAAATCAACTGTTGCATTTTTAATGGTCAGTGTTTGCCCTTTGGGTATTATGATATGCTCTTGAATGGTAAAATTTTTATTTTCAATCAACAGCCCATCTTGATATACAGTATCTTGTACCTTACTTTTGAGCTTAAGACTAGGGAGTTCTATTGGACTCGATAAGGTATCTTTATTCTTTCCTAAATAGTATAGCTTAAAAAACTTCTTATTGGCATCAATAAATATAGTTTGGTTCGGCTCTATGATTTGGGGAGTTACTGCTTTTACTAACCTTGTCTTTGAACCCCAACCAATAACAGTTAATGTATTTAAATCATAATTCGTTAAACGCACTTTTTTTCCGTCTATACGAGCTCGAATAGCGACATGTGGAAAAGCCTTTTTGTCTTTTGGTTCTTGATACACTCTTACCTCTTCTGGATGCTCTTCTTTCCACTGCGAGTAACTGAAAAACTTAGGCGATAGTTGTTGCTGTTGTATAAATGCCTCTATTGTAACACTTCTTTTAGCTAAACGATTTTTCAACTCAGCAGCGATTTTATTTTCCTCTAGTTTCCATTCCTTACTTTGGTAAACTTTTAACCAATAATAATATGCTTCCTTAAAATCCTCTGATAAAAACAATTGATAGTTAAACCACTGCTCTTTGAAATAAACAGTTTGATAATGTTCATCAAACAACCCTAAAAATGACTTTCCTATTAAATGATTATCTTTCGAATAACAATCATAAGCAACAGGCTCTATTTTTTGATCTATTTTTCGATAATAAAAACGTTGATTATGCCATTGTAAACCATGATAGAACTGAAAAAGGTCGCATAACGCATAGTATTTTGCGAATTTTTCAACAGCTATACTGTTAAAGTCAACTGCTCCCATTTGCCATTGTTCTAATATTGAACGTGCTTTCAAAAAATGAATGATTTGAGCTGTATCTTTTCGTATTTTTTTTTGATTAAAAGCTTTTACTCTAGAAGCTTCAAAAATAGGATATTCATAACATTTATTTTTTTGACTAATTTTTGCCCAATATTGACATTCCCAAAAACCTTCCTCATCAAATTTTAATATTGGCCCCTGTATCCGCTGATTATTTTCAATTAACAACTCGTCAAAATGCTCTTCAAAAGCAAAGATTCCCCAATAAACTTCGTTTACGACTAGATGTACAAACCTATAGTTCGTTGTTAAAATCCCCTCTGCTCTTAATATTTCATGAAAAATCGCTTCATTTGCCCCACCTCTTGTCTCTGGGAATTGTAGAGAAAACTTTCTAACTTTATAAATATTCCCCTCTTGGAGTTCGATCCTAAATGAATTTCGATCTTTTTTGATATGATCTGTCCAATCTCCTTTTAACCTTATTTTAGCATTGAACGTTAAACGGTTCCATTGGATAACAGCAGGTTGTTTTACTTTTAAATCTTTGGTTAACACCCCTTGCTTTAGTGCTTTAGTTGTGGCTTCTTTAAAAAAACGTTTGGCTTCTTGATCGTATGAAATAAAAATAGTGTCTACAGCCTGAGCATAAGTCATATTGACCACAGTAATTAAGCATATTAAGCCTCCGATAGCTTTTCCCCTTATCAATTGCACACACATAAACTTATATATAAACACTTAAAAATTAATCCAAGAATCAAAAAGCTAATGTAATTATTTTATATTTAACACCACAATAAAACACATTATGTTGCCTCTCACGCTTAAGCCATTTAAACGCTCTACATACTATCTATCATTCATCATTTTTACGAGCACTTGGCTTTATTCATGCGACTATACTTCTAGTGCTCGAAAGGATTTTAAATTTATCGTTGCGGGTCACGTTTATGGTGCTCCAGGTGCAAAAAACAATCCTTTTCACCCTCCTTTTATGAATTATTTGAACAATGAAGCAGATTCGAGTATTTCTTTAGCTGTTTTAACTGGAGACCTTGTACAGCAAGCTTCAACAGAGTCTTTTGACAAGGTTCAAAATTACATTCAAGGTTTCCCTTTCCCTTTTCATATTGCTCCAGGAAACCACGATTTAAATGACATCAATAGCTATACTGCCCATTTTGGAAAAACAGACTATCACTTTGAATTTAACCATAACTTATTTTACATTGTCGATTTATTAAAATCTGGTTGGAACTTTACTAACCAACACATTGGAGAATTACAACAACTAACGCAAAAAAACAATTATGATAATGTCTTTATTTTTACCCATCATATTAGTTGGTATGATGAACAGAAGACTCCTCATATTATTCCCAATTCTTTGTATGCGCGTAACGACACACTAGATTTCTACACTAATTTCCTACCCAAAATGACGCGTTTAAGTGTTCCTATTTTTCTATTTGGAGGAGATGTTGGAGCGCTTCCAGATGGCAGTTCAATCAGTATTCATAAACATCAAAACGTACACCTGATTACTTCTGGTATGGGAGGAGAAAAATGGGATAATATTTTACAAGTTTTTGTCAATAAAGGAAAAGTTCATATTGAGGTCGACTATCTTAATGAACACCCTAATATCTCTATTGATACCTTATATAATCCTATTTATTTTTAGCTTAATTTTTTTTGAGTTTTAAATAACTCGATTACTCTTTTTTCGATGGGATAATTAAAATTCATATTCTGAATTCTCCATTTTGCTAGTTTAGCCAATGGCTTAATATAAAAACGAGACTGTTTATTCAATTTTAGATAAAATTTATATTTTTCAAATAAATCATACTTTTCATCATCCACCCATGGTCCTCTAGATCCAACATAATCAAATTCAGACCATTCCTGAATTGTAATCGGAAGTTCATATTCACCAGCTTCGACAACTTCTCTGGTTATTTGTGTTCCAGGATAAGGTTTAAAATAAAAAATTGGCGTATCAAATTTAGGAGACATTAGTGCTAATTTTCGAATCATTTTTTGACTTTCAATAACACTTGTATCGGACTCTTTAGGAAAGCCTATAATAAAAGGAAAAATAACATGAATACCTAGCGCTTTGCATCGATCAGCACAAAGCAAAACTTGTGTTACTTTGATATCTTTTCTTAACCAATCCATCATTTCTTGTGAACCAGACTCAACTCCAATTAATAACCTTCTCAACCCGCCTTCCTTACACAACTTAAAGTCCTCATAAGACATCCTACTCCCTTGATCTGCTCGCATGGTCGCTGCCCAAGTAAATTTCTTCCCATAATCTTTTAGAAGTCCAGCCATTTTTATGATTTGCTTTGGATAAGTAAAAAACGTTTCATCTTGAAAATTTAAATCTTCAAATTGATATTGCTCGTAATAGAACTTTAAATCCTCAAACACACGCTCTGGTTTCAAACTATTATACTTCCGATTAAAAACAAAAGGATCAGCGCAAAATGTACATCTAAAAAAACAACCTATAGAAGTAATAAAATCAAATTGACGAATGCCTTTAGCCTCAAAATAACGTTCCACATCTATCAGCTCATAATTTAACCGAGGGAGGTTATTCATATCCTCCATTGGCCTAGGAGGCGTCTGTATTAGTTCTGTTTGCTCACGAAAGACAATGCCTTTAATGGATGATAACTTTTTTGTTGTTGCAATCACATCCACGATCTCCTTAAAAGTAACTTCCCCTTGTCCCTGTACTGCTATATCAACCTCAGGAACATCTTTTAACACTTGCTTTGGGAATAATGAAGTATGCCAGCCTCCCCATACAACTGGTAATTCAGGACGATGACGTTTAATTAACTTAGAAAAAGTAATCGCATCTTTTAATGGAGCTCCAGTTAATGAAGTTACGCCAACTAATAGCGTATCATTTATATGTCTTGCTACCAACTGTTCAATATCTTCCTCTATTCTAGCATCTATAATAATAACTTCATAAGTTTCACACACTACTGAACCTATTGCAATTAGAGCCAAAGGCATATCAAAAAAAACAGCCTTGGGGTTGTATAATATGATTTTCTGTTTGTTCAAACTCAATTTTAGCTAAAAAAAGTTTAAAATAAAGCTTTTTTTAACATATTTAGATATTATTCTATCTTTACTTTTTTTATTACAATTATTAAAATGCACCTAATGAACCTTTTTAGTATAGTCAGCTTTAACATCTTACTGCTTTTAAGCTGTTCAACTCTTGTCAAAGCTCAACAAGGAAACAGACCTGTACCCAACAGTCTATTTTCTTATGAGTTTGAGCAAAGTACTAATGAATTAGACACGGGAGTTTACTTACTAACCCCTATGAAAATCAGAACCCCTAACACTTCTCCCACCTATAAGAAACCTTATGCTATGATTCTTGATCATCAAGGGTACGTTTATTGGTACTGCAAACCGAACTCAAGAGGATGTTTAGACTTTAAATATTATCCTGAATCAAATCAATATTCTTTTGTTGCTAGCTACGCTCAAACAAAACCTAATTTCATCGTACTTGATAGTAACCTTAATTATACAGACACCATAGATGCCATTAACCTTACTGAAGATGTTCATGATATCCAGCGACTCAGTAATGGGAATTGGCTGCTTTCTACGATTCATGTTGATACTGTTGATCTAACAGGTTATACTTTTTCGGGAATAGCTGGTAAAGACAGTACACCAATAAAAGGGTATGGCTTTCAAGAACTTGATCCAAATGGTAACTTAATTATTGACTGGAATAGTAATGATTATATTCACCCAACTGAAACTTATGATGACTATGGATACGACTCTACTTTATTTGATTACTGTCATGGAAATACGTTAGAAGAAGACGATGATGGTCATATTCTCGTTTCATTAAGACACCTTAACGCCATCTACAAAATTAATAGAACAACGGGGGCTGTTATATGGCGACTGGGAGGGAAATCATCAGACTTTACTTTTGTGAATGATAGTTTATTTAGTGGTCAACACGACATTAGAAGGTTAGACAATGGGAACTATTCACTATTTGACAATGGAAACATGGCTGTTTCTCCTAAATACTCAAGAGGGGTAGAATACCAATTAGACACCACTAATTGGACCGCGACATTAGTCAAAGAATATATACATCCTGACTCTGTTTTTGCAAGAGCAATGGGGAGTTATCATACCACTTACAATGATCATAAAATACTGGGATATGGATTAATTTACAGACCTTATCCATCTGCAACAATTATTGATAATAACCAGGACATTTCTTCTCAGATTTTCTTAGAAGATTCTGTCGTTTCTTACCGAGTCCATCATTTTATGCCACAATTACCTCCTAGACCTCAGATTACATGTGAACAAACGTTAGCGGGGTGGGTACTACACGCTCCCTCAGCCTCTACTTACAGATGGTCTACAGGTGAGAATACTCCAACAATCATGGTCACTCAACCCGATACAATTCAAGTTTGGATTCCACATGGTAGTGGATTCATTGGTTCTAATCCTTTAATCATTACAGACATTAATAACCCTTGTGGAAGTGTTTCTATAAAGGAAAACAACAAAAAAAATGACGGAACCTATCAACTTTACAATTTATTAGGGCAACCAATTAACCAACCGAAACCCTATCATATTTATCTAAAAGTTTATTCATCTGGATCAACAGAACAGTTTATGTTTACAACTGACTATCAACAATAATTTTCTTGATTAATGAACCAACGCGGTATTATATTATTCAATCCTAGAAGTGCAGATGCTAAACATCGAATTCCTAATTCTATTTTACAAATTGGGGCATCTATAGAAGGGTTATACAACTATCATTTTGTTGATGGCAATCTTGAGGAAAAACCGCTTGAAAAAATATTAAAAATCATCCAAGAAGAAGTTATTGAAATTGTAGGGATGACCGTCATGCCTGGACCTCAACTTAAACAGGCGATACCATTTGCAAAAGCAATCAAACAACAACATCCAAACATCAAAATCGTTTGGGGTGGTTATTTTGCTTCTAATCAATATAAAGTGGTCTTAACTTCTGGATATGTTGATTTTGTTATTAATGGACCTGGGGATACTGCTTTTCCAATGCTCTGCGAGGCTATTTTTAACCATGATCTTTCCAATTTAAGCGCCATCCATAACCTCATTTATTATCAAAATAATGAGTTTATCAAAACAAAAAAGGAAACAATTCCTAATATGGAGCAGTTAAATGCATTTCCTTATAAAAAGCTAAATGAAAGTTACCCACTAGCTAATTACCTTGCTAAAACATTTATGGGGAATACAACGTTCTCCTACCATTCGAGTTTTGGGTGTCCATTTACTTGCTCATTTTGTGCAGTTGTTCCTATATACAATGCTCGTTGGAAAGGCCTAAAAGCAGAACGTATTGCTCAAGATGTTCTTCATTTTAAACAGCATTACAATATTGATGCAGTTGAATTTCATGACAATAATTTTTTTACTGCTAGAAAACGTGTTGTTGAATTTTCTAAGCAAATTGAAAATGAGGGTATTTCTTGGTGGGGAGAAGGAAGAATTGATACCATCAATAAGTATTCTGATGAAGACCTATCTTTAATGAAAAAAGCAGGTTTAAAAATGATTTTTTTAGGAGCTGAAACGGGGAATGATGCGGTCTTAAAACAAATGGATAAAGGGGGTACACAAACAGGGCAACAGATTAAAGATTTTGCCAAAAGAATGGGAAAAATAGGCATTATTCCAGAATACAGTTTTGTATTAGGTATGCCAGCTGATCATGAAGAAAAAGTAACCCAACAAATTGATGAGGATATTGAATTTATTCGAACAATAAAAAAAATAAATCCCAACACAGAAATCATTATTTATATCTACAGCCCTGTACCTACTGAAGGAAGTGAACTGTACCAACAAATACAAGAACAAGGCTTTCATTTCCCCAAAAAGTTAGAAGATTGGCTTTCGCCATCGTGGGAAAACTTTGATTTAAGAAAGAATCCACTAACACCATGGTTAACTAAAAAACACATTGATAAAATTAAAAATTTTGAAACTGTTTTAAACGCTTACTATCCTACCAAAACTGACTTTAGAATTAAAGGAATAAAAAAACACTTACTAAAAATACTTTCATTTTGGAGGTATCACCTTAAGTTTTATTCCTATCCCTATGAGATTAAATTATTCCATAAGCTATGGAAATATAGACAACCTGAAGAACAAGGTTTTTATTCTGAATGAGAAAACTTATCAAAAAAATAGCGTTTCCATTTTTAAATATTTGGTATCAGAAGAAAACCAGCAAAGTAAATTATTATACTAAACATGGTATTCGACTAAAAATAAACCCAGGGGTTTTTCATCCTGGAATATTTTTATCAACGAACCTCTTTATTCATTTTATAAATCAACTAAAACTTCAAGGTAAAAACTTTTTAGAATTGGGAGCTGGTAGCGGTATGATTTCTTTTTTTGCTGCAAAATCTGGAGCCAATGTCACTGCTTCAGATATTAACCCAATGGCTTTGGACGGACTAAAAGACAATAGTAACAGCAATAAGATCCCTATTACAGTAATAAAATCTGATTTATTTGAGGCCATTTCTCCCAATGACTTTGACCTCATTATCATTAACCCTCCCTACTACCCTAAAAATCCTACCTCTGATAAAGAGCAAGCTTTCTTTTGTGGTAATGACTTTGAGTACTTTAAGCAATTATTTAGCCAACTGTTTGAGAAGTGGTTGGGCATCAACGATATTTATATGATTTTATCGCAAGATTGTGATCTGATAAAAATAAATGACCTAGCCTTAGCTCAGCATATTCATCTTATAAAGGTTTATACAACAACTAAAAGAGGAGAGAAAAACTACATTTATCAACTAAAAAAATAGTCCATAGATGTCATTTTTTATACTACTTTCTAAGCATAAAATGATGATTCGTTTTTTATTGATTACGCTTTTATTATTAATAACTTCTATCACTTTTTTCGGTGTTACAGAAGCTCAATTTATTTCTTGGGATGATCCAGAGCAAGTGACCAATAATCAACTCGTTACCAATCCTGTCTCTTATGAAAACACTGTAAAGATCTTTAATGGTTATACTGCAAAAATGTATCAACCTCTAACAACTTTGGTCTATCATCTTCTTTATACTTCAAAAGGAGCCAATCCTATAGCTTTTCACCTTTTAAATTTAAGTCTACATTTAATAAACATTATTTTAGTTTTTTTTCTTTTTACTAAGCTTCTAAAAAATGAATTTTACGCGATAATTGTCGCCTCAATTTTTGCCCTTCACCCCATGCAAGTTGAGGCAGTTTCTTGGATATCCTGCCTTTCGACGTTACTTTCTTCCTTTTTTTATTTGCTGGCTATTTTACTTTATTATCACTATACAAAAAGGCATTCAATACTTCTGTATTCGTTGGTACTCATTATTTTCACCTTGGCATTGTATGCAAAAGTAATGGCTGTATCTCTACCTTTATTTTTAGTAGCTATAGATTATTTTGAAAAGCGGAAATTCCAATGGAATATTTTACTTGAGAAAATACCCTTCCTATTATCAGCTTACTATTTTTCTTATATCGCCTACTCACAAAAGAAAGAGTATTTACTAGATGGGTTCAACAATGATATTTTATCTATAGGGGAAGCTTTCTTTGTCTTCCCTTATCAACTTAAAATGTATATTCAATTATTTATTAATCCTACCAACATAAGTACTGCTTATGAGGACCCCGTTTCAATTAACATTTTTGGTTATAGTTTATTCTTGGTTTTAGGAACCCTCATACTTTTTAAATTAAATGACAAACATAGGAGAAATATCATCTTTGGAATTGTCCTATTTATCATTGCAATTTCACCTACCATAAAAATTAAACCCATTGGACACGAAATCATACAAGACAGGTATTTTTATTTAGCAATTTTAGGGCTTGCTTTTCTGATTACCTATAGTATTCAAATGATAAAAAATAAACTAATCCAAACAAGTACAATCATTATTACGATTAGTTTTATATTATGGAGTTCGTTTATTACCATTGAACGAGTTCAAGTATGGCAAAACACCTTAACGATATGGGAAGATGCTGTTAATGGACCTCTGGGTAAACTTTCAGCCGTACATTACTCCAAGGGAGTCGCAAATTTTAATGCTGGGATTCAGCGTCAAGATCATACCTATATTCACACTGCAATTCTAGACTTAAACCAATCAATAAAACTAGATAGTCGCTACTGGAAAGCCTATGTAAAAAGAGGTTTTTGTTATTGGATACTAGAAAATAAAGAAGCGGCCATCAAAAGTTTTAATCAAGCAAAACAACTAGTTGATCGTAAGCAACTCAAGAGTAATGAAGATCTTCAAACCTATCATGAATTAATTACTATCATGACTCAAAAGTAAAGCTTAATTTATAAGCTAGAATGCTACAGAAAAATGATATCTTTAAATTTCAAAACTTCTTCATTGGTTTAACCTTTATCGTAATAGTTGTAAAACATGAATAAACACCTTGCTAAAATTTTTTCTAATGCTATTCGTGTTTTTATTACGCCTGCTTCCCTATTGCTCAACTCTCTTATCGTAGTTCACTTTTATGGTAAAGAATTATGGGGAGAGTTTGTTACGATATTACTTCTTATCAACCTCATTACTCATTTTCTTCAATGGGGAAACAAAGAGTATTTAGTGAGAGCATTTAGTCAATCCCCTGCGAATATGGGGTCTAATTTTTACAACAATTTATTTACAAGAAGCTTACTAATTCTTCCGGTATTACCAGTGCTTTACGTGTATTATCCTGAGCTCTTTATTTATCTCTTTCTATGGATTACAAGTGCTTTCTTTTATTTATCAACAGAAAGTATCATTGTCTATACTAAACGTTTTACACCACAAGTTTTTATTGAGACCTTTTCTACATTTATTCTATTTGGTATTCTCTATTTTAGCCCACACCTTGACTTACTACTGCTGATCCAAGTCTACACAGTGATTTTGTTTATCAAAACATTCATTACCATTTTTGTCTATTATCCTCAAATTTTACTACCTAAAATACAGTTAAAAGAACTTACTAAAACATTTTCATTTTTAGTGATTGGCTTGAGTGGATTATTACAATCTCGGGTAGACCAATATATCATTGCTGCTTTTTCTGATAAGGAAACATTAGCTACCTTTCAAATTTTCTTATCAGCATTTATTTTGCTTCAAGCATTTAGCGCCATTATTATCATGCCCTTTAATAAAGTATTATATAGAATTAACAGTACAACCTACACCAAAACGCAACGCCAATTTTTAATTTACAGTATTCCTACAGTTCTTGTTTTAGGGACATTAATTAGCTTTTTACTAATCATTCTGTTTCAAATCAATATTTCTTGGTGGTACTTTATTTTTGGAATTTTATTTGCTTTTCCTCCTTTTTACTATGTTCCTATTATTATTCTATATTATCGTTTAGGTAAAGAAAATGAAGTGATTTGGATTAATTATATTGGAGCTGGAATTAACCTTATTTTTACCTATATTCTCATTCTTAATCACCATCCTTATGGAGCCATTATAGCATCTGCAATCACCCAATGGTTAATGTTAATCTGGTATAATTCTCGAAAAAAAGCGCTTATTCATGAAATTGAAATGTCCAACCTGTAAAGAACCACTAAACGATAAATACACTTGTAGCAACAAGCATCAATTTTTTCTTGATGAAGATGTTTTAGTTTTATTAGACGAGCAATTTAAAATTAAATTAACGCATTGGCTATCTAAATTCGAAAACTTTCGTTTGGATACTCTCCCCCAGCTTGATTTTGAAAACTTACCGCATGCGGGAGTCAAAATCAATAAAAACCTTTGGAAAGCGAGAATAGCTGATTTAAAACTAATCACCAATGTTATACAACCACATCATCAATCTGTTCTTGATGTTGGAAGTTGGAACGGATGGTTAGCCAACTCACTTTCTCAATTAGGAAAAACAGTTACAGCAGTAGATTACTTTATTCATGAATTGGATGGGCTAAAAGCTAGGAAACATTTTACGACCCCGTCTTGGACATCGATACAAATGGATCTCGAAAACCTAGCTATCTTTGAAAATCAATTTGATGTGATTATTCTCAATCGTTGTTTAGCGTATTTTACTGATATTCACCAATTCATTGAAATGGCTAAACAATTACTTGCTCCAAAAGGACTATTAATTATTACAGGGATAAACATTAGCTCTAGTGAAGCTGAAGAACTAACTAAGGCTAAAGTCCTTTTTAAGGAAAAATATCAACAAAACTTATTTTTTAAAGCTTCAAAAGGATATTTAGATCCTAATGATTTAAAATCTATTCAGCAACATGCTATTCAACTTCAAGTTTACCCTAACTGGAAAAATTGGATAAAAAAAATACTATTTCCCCATAAAGGGGTGACCTATTATGGGATTTATTCTAAAACAGCGAATAAATAAACGGCGCTAAGACACTCCCTTCCCCCAAGATAACAATGACACCAATTAAAATGAGTACTATAACAATTGGATATAGCCAATAAACTCTCTTTTCATTTAAAAACTTGAAGAATAATTTTATTATTGTTAATTTATTTCTCATTTACATCAATAATAATTGCATAGCTTATATTCGTGCCAAAGAAGCTGACTCTATCGATTTTAAGTAACGGTAAAGATAAAGAAAAGATCTTAAATATAGGATTTGGAACTGGAGCAGCCATTGTCTCGTTTTCTAACCTAAATAATTAATTAAGAAAACGTCAGATCCTGTGTTCGCTACAACATAAAAACAAACTATTCATTTAGTTTTTTCTTGTCTATTTCTTGAACAGAATCTACCCATCCAACCTTATACTTTTTAGATCTAAATAGCCCTATTGGCGTAATGATAAAATAAAATACTAAACCAATTAAGATATAAGAAGTTACAGTTCCTATGGGTTTGGTTATCAACATAAGCGTTGCAAACTCAGCTCTTAATATTGGTGTAAATAAACTTCCCATTAACTGTAGCAATAATAGTGTTGTAATTGTCCAAAAATAGGTCGGATTTAACAATAGTAACAAACCTAGTATCCCTAACAATAAAGCTCCAAATAAAAACATGTTTTTTCTAGGATGAAGCCCATAATAGATCAACCATTTTTCTTTAATCCAATTCATAGCTCTTATTGGTTGGTTTAATATGCTTATTTTCAGATTTTAATAATAGAATATTTTCCATTACCAATACATCCATTGCTGTATTAAAAAAGCAATCAATCGCTTGTTTGGGGCTACATACAATAGGTTCTCCACGCTCATTGAATGAGGTATTAATTAAAACTGGGATACCGCTTTGTTTTTTAAAAGCTGTTAAAAGTTGATAAAGTGCTGGATTAAAATCTGCTGTCAACTTCTGAACTCTGGCAGTATGATCTTTATGAATACATGATGGTATTTTTTCAGCCTCTTGCTTCCCTTTGGCTACATACAACATCCTTGAATAGTCGTACCCTTCATCTTCAAAATAAGCATCAAAATCTTCAGCAAGTACAACTGGTGCAAATGGTCTAAACCCCTCTCTTTTCTTTATTTTTAAGTTTAATATGGATTTCATCTCTGGAAAATTAGGGCTGGCTAAAATACTCCGATTGCCTAATGCCCTTGGTCCAAATTCCATCCTCCCTTGAAACCATCCAACAACTTTTCCTCGATGTAAGTATTTTGCTGTTTGAACAACTAACTCCTCTTCTTTCATGACATGATAGTTAATACCATCATCAATACTTTGAATCACCTCATTGGAAGTAAATTGAGGCCCTAAAAACTCTTGGTTTAATTTTTGGGCTATTGATTTACTTTGATAGTAACTCCACAAAGCTGCTCCCATAGCCCCTCCTCCATCTCCTGAAGCCGATTGAATAAAAACAGTTTGAAAAGCATTATTTTTTATGATTCCTGAATTGAGGACACAGTTTAAGGCTACTCCACCTGAATATACTAAATTTTCCATTCCAGTTTTACCTTGCACATAAGCAACTAACTTGTAAACCAATTCTTCGGTTACTTTCTGAATTGAAGCCGCAACATCTTTATAAAATTGCGTCATAGGTTCCTTAGCCTTTCTGGATTGAACACCAAAAACTTGCTCAAATTGTTTATTAACCATTTTTAAATCATTCAAAAAGCCTAATTTATCTAATTGTAAGGTAATTACTCCTTGATCAGAAATAGAAACAAAATTAGTATAAATGACTTCTTTATATTGAGGTACTCCATAAGGAGCCAATCCCATCAATTTATATTCTCCAGAATTTACTTTAAAACCGCAATACTGTGTAAAAGCCGAATACAACAATCCTATAGAATGTGGAAAATGTTGTTCAGCAATAGGTTTTAATCGACCTTTCTCATAAACTCCATACGAAGTACAAGCTTTTTCTCCAACTCCATCTATTGTTAAATAAGCTGCTTTTTCAAATGAACTTTGATAACAAGCATTCGCCGCATGTGCTAAATGATGTTGGCAATATGAAAAATCTCCTTTAAAATCAAAACGTTTTCTAAAGGTGTCTTCAATCCAAAACTTCTCTTTTACCCAAGCTTGTATTGCCTTTTTAAAAGGACGAAAACCTAATGGAGCTTGTTTGGTAAAATTGTCTAAAATTCGCTCAAACTTAGTAAACGGTTTTTCAAAAAAAACGACCTCATCGATAGCATCGCTATTGATTTTAGCTTCTTTCAAACAATATTGAATCGCATTTTCTGGGAAAGCTTGATCATGTTTTATTCGTGTAAATCGTTCTTCTAAAGCAGCTGCTACAATACTTCCCTCAACAATTAAACAAGCTGAAGAATCATGAAAATATGCTGATATGCCAAGGATAATACGCATTAAAACACATCCATATCCATAAAGTTCAACCTCACCTTCTTAAAATCGAGCGCTTGCTCTTGGAGTTGATAGGAGCTCACCAGAAATGATGGTTCTTTTTTAAGCACCTTTTCCATTTGCTTAGCCTCTTGTGTTTGTGCTTGAATATGAAAAACCATATCGTGAATCCAACTCTTTTTGAGTATACGTTTTATTATTTTGAGCATCTCTTCAATATTTGAATGCTCTTGGGTGTAAATGTAACCTACAGTTACATAAACATCAAATTTTAAACAAAGAATTACGTTTTCTATTTCAATCCAAAACAAGGTATTATTGGCTTTCATTTTAAAAAATGAAGCGTGATATCCATTCTGAAATGAATCACGAACATGCAAAGCTTTATTAAAACTAATCTGATAGTCTTTCAACGCTTTTTTTAATCGCTGTTGTTGAACCAACGGAGCTAATTTTCTTAAGATTTTAGAGAAGAAAGGGGAAATTCCTTTTATATGAAAACGAACGAAATGATTGCCATCTTTCCATCCCCACTTTTTACAAACCTTGTATGTTTGCTGACTCTGAAAAGCATAGAGGGTCGTTATATTTTTAGCCATTGCCGCTTCGTATAGCGCTACGTATAAAACATTAAAGGTTCCCTTTCCTCTATATTTTTCTATTAAAAAAAAATCCCCCAATGAGAGCGTTCTGATTTCATCATTTCCTGATTCAAACGATTGAAAAATGGCTCCCATAAACCCTACTATTAAATCATCAACTAACAATACTTGTGAAAAAACAGTCACATCAGGTAAGCTTAATCCATATTTAATTTCAAAATATTGGGGCTTTACATTTCTATTAAAAATTTCTTTATAAAGCTTACACAAACCATTCAGGTGCTTTGCTTCTATTAATTCTACCCTAATATTTTCCATTCACAATCGAAATTAGTTGATTTCTTACAGATACAAAAGGATTAGCTGCTAAACGGTTAATAGCCTTTTCATCTGTATTTATTCCTTCTGTTATTGAAAAGCGTATAGGATAGTTAAGCGCTTCCAACGTATCACATAAATCAGAATTATAATAACCAAAAGGAAATGCAATTACCTTGGGAAAATCTGCTCGAATTTCTTCCAAATATTTTGTACATGTTTGTACTTCGTATTCCAACTGTTTTTTATCGAGTAACAATAAGTTATAATGATTGACAGTATGATTACACAGGGTTACGAATTCACTTTCATTGATTTCTATTAATTCATTTTTAGACAATAATTGCCAAAACTCTTTATACCTGGAAAGCATTGGTTGTGCATACTTTTCTAATTCTTTTGTTATCGCTTCTGTCACTTGAGGAGCTTGCTGGTTTACCCACCGTTTAAAATCTTGGTTACTCAAACTTTTAATATTAAACTTTTCTTCTATTGGTGATAAATTTATTTGCTCAGCATAGCAAATATCTAGCAAGTCTGTCCATAAAGGTTTATTCCCTCTTGCTAGAACAAAAAGTGTTACGGGAAGCTTTAGCTCTTCTATAATGGGTAAAAGCAATGTTTTATTGTTTTTATATCCATCATCAAATGTTAACAATACATTAAGTTTTTGTTGATTAAACTCTTTATTCATGTATTCTTTCATAGTGATTACATGAAACTGTTTTTTGATAGCTATTAGTAAACGTTTCAAATGGGACTCCTTGATAAACCTCCCATTAATATAGTCCTGCTCATCTTTACAGACCCCATGGAAGCAGAGTACCCTTACCTCACCTTGGCTATTGTTAATAGAAAATGGCACTCCTAAAAAAGCTTGGAGATCGTTAAAACTCCACTTTAATTTATATTTTACCTTTTTCCAAATCATCTGTTTTGAAAATATAATGCCATTTTATTGGCAAGTACCTCCTGCCCGAATTTATTTAAATGTGGGTCATTTTGATAATAAATAGACGTACCATTTTCTTCAATTTTTCGAAAAGAAGAACCGGGATTAATGACCTCAAAACCAGCTTTTTCCAATTCACTTGCCCAAAGGTCTTCCATTAAATTCTCTGTAGTCAATTGAGTTCCTAATAGCTTATAATTTTCTATATATCGTTGATTAACTTCTACACAATGTGGGATGATTAACACATAAAAGGCTTCTTTCTTAACAAGCCTTTTAATTTCATTTAGATGCTTTACTAAAGCTTTAAAAGTGTCATCATCCGCTAACGTCACAACATTTTGAGGATAATTAGGCATTGCTTGAATGTAGAGTTGTGTTCGAGCCGAATAATGCTCAATCGAAAATTCATCTACTTCCTTGGGGTTGCTTGTTTTTACTACATCCTGACTAACCTGTCCCATTCTATAGTTCAAATAATTTAAAAACCTTAGGTTATTACTTAAAGACCAAAATAAATTCCTTGAAAAACTCAATTTTGACCAGTTAATTGGTTTAGCTATATCTAACAAGTCATTACCAACATAGAGCTGAACAATAACTTTATCAGGATTGACTTCTTCCATTCTTTTTGGGGCAATTAAACGATAAGTTTCTGTCCCTACGCCTGGAAATGATGCATTATAATACACGTTATTGGTGTCTAGCTTTCTGAGTTGATCTACCCAGTTATTTTTTGTAGAAGAGAAAGAATCTCCCAATACCAATACTTTCTTTCCAGTTTTATTTTGCGCTATATTTTGATTCAAATATTTCCACTCTGTTTTATAAAAATCGATTACCTGATAACGGTAACAAAGCTCCAATAAAACTAACGTAACCGTCGATACAATAACGACTTTAAGCCCCATCAACCTTATATTTTTCCATCGTTGTTTCAGCATCCCTTCTCACGATATTGACTCAGCCAAACGATTGTTCCTAAAGCTGTAAAATATAACACTGCCATTTTACTCTGATCAATAAATGAATTAAAAACTCCATGGAAATAAAAGGTTATCAGTCCTAAAAGTACCCCAAGGTTGATGACTCTTAAATAACGTTCTTTTAGGTGATAATGATTTTCCATACCATAGTAGATACTGGTAAACACTGTCAGTATAAAAATGACAAAACCGATAATTCCTATTTCACTCAAATAAGTCAAATACTCAGAATGAGCATTTCCCCTATTTCCTGCATTTGTAGAAATATAAGTCTTATTGGCTACTGTTTGAAACTGATTATACTCAAACTGGTAAGTACCTGGTCCATATCCTAAAATTGGACGTTCCTCAAACATTCTATAGGCACAAATCCAACGATTAATTCGTTCCAGATTAGAGGCGTCTGATTGAACATTGGTAACCGAAGAAAAGTGATTGACGATTTCACCATCATTACTAACGGCATCATTTTCTCTAATATACTCATAAATAGAATCTTGAAGAGACAGACCAGTACCTAACACCAATAAAAGTCCCACTATGACCATTCTAAATTGGGCTTTGAAGCGGAGTAATAAATAGAAACAAAAAGCAACAAACAAACTTAAAATAGCTGCTCTAGAAAGCGCTAAGACCTCAGAAATTAAGACAACAGCATAAAGCAAAATCAACAGGCTGTGCTTGATTTTATTTAACTTAAATAACTTAGGATTAAAAACAACCAGAGTTAAAAAAGGTATAATAAACGCTAAACAAGCTCCATACACAGTATGATCGTTAAAATATGGTCTACAGATACTAAACACAACTCTAGGATTGAAAGCATGATGCGCATGATTCATGAGGGTAAAATACATTACTGGAACAAGTCCTATAACATAAATTAACCATGGTTTTTCTAGGTCTTTCTGCTTTTTTATTAACCCTACCATAGCAAAAAATCCAGCTATAAATAGTAAGCGAATGACAATACGTTTAAGTGATACATCCACATGAGAGCTTAATAAAGAACTTAACAATGTTATTAATAAATCTGCAATCAACAAGACGGTTATCGGATGCTTGATATATTGAGCAATAGCATTTCTAAAGCCCTCATTAAATAAGAAAAGTATTGGCAACATTAACGTTAACATTCCCTCAGAAGGAAAGTTTAACTTGGCTCCTCCAATAAAACCAGCATCAATAGAAATAGGAATCAACCCTATCAAAAGAAGGTAATACCATTTTAAATTAAAGAATAAAAAACTAACTATTAAAATTGCACTACAACCAGCAAAAATAAATAATACTGTTTTTTCAAGGTCTTGAAAAAAACTCCATAACCCTAAGCTTATAAAAACAGCTAATAAAAGGGTAAGTACACTCGATTTATGCTTCAATAATGTTTCCATTATTTTCTCGCTCGTTCTTTTAAACTACTCCATTGCCCTCCTACCATTCGAATAGTCAATACCAAAATAAAGAAGATTAATGCACCAACTAATGCATTAATTAAAAACGATGGAGAAACTTTTTTATATGAAGGTTCAGCGATATCGATAGAGTAAACTGACGGCAGAGGCTCCGCTATCAATTCTTTCATTTGATCATATTTTACCCTTAAAGCCAAATATCTACCACGTTCGTATAAGTATTGTTCAATAACTGGCTCTAATCTAGCATCATCAATAAACGCATGAGTATCATAATTTTCGTTATTCAAATTTTCTACAAAATTATACAACAAATCTGAAGTCCCTCCCTTAATAGAATATATGGAATCTTTTAACGCTTCTAAACGTTTTTTACTCAGCTTATACTTATTTTCAATACTTTTAAAACTTTTCTCTCGATTTTCTTGAAAGACCTGTTCTCTGTAGCGATTCACCTCTTTAACTTGAAAATTAGCTATATCTGCTGAAAGTTTAGGATCTTTAGTTTTAACATTAATAACAATAGAAAGGTATTTGCTTCTAAAAAATGTAATGTCCTTAATATATTTCAATGTTAATTCAGCTTTCCATTTTAAATCAGTCGTATCCTTTTCATAATAATCATACAGCTTAAATCGTTCCACTGTTTTATCACGCATGGATTTCGATTCCAACAATTGCATTAACTGCTCTGATTCTACCTCATATCCAAATTGTGGATTAGCTATTATTTCATTAACCTTATGTGAATTATAAGGATAGATAATTGCTGTCGACAAATATTTTTTAGGAATCAAAAATGTTATTCCTATTCCTAAAATTCCCCCCAACAAAGCTGCCAAAACCAACAATTTCCTATTGTTAAAAAGGAATATTAACCCTACTGAATTATCGTTCATACTCATGAATCTAAATGTATTGAGCAAATATAAATAAATAATTGAAAGTCACATATTTCAAGACAAAATGCAACTTTTTAAATATAGACAATGATTAATTTAGCAAAACTGGTTACGATTTTTCTTTACTATGATGCGCTCCTTTTTTTTTATTGTTATAGAACTTCTTTTTTCCATAGTAGCGTTTTTTCTTCTTTGGGGAAGCCTTTTCTTTCCAGACAGGAGCTTCACCTAACTCTTCTGGTAAAGGGAACTTTTCTACAGATTTTTCTATTAGACGTTCAATATTTCTGAACTTATACATATCCTCCTCATTAATCAAAGTAATCGCAGCTCCTTTAGTATCAGCCCTTGCTGTTCGACCTATTCGATGCACATAGTCTGCTGGATTACCAGGGACATCATAATTTACTACCAAATTAATGTCTTTAATATCAATTCCTCTACTAATGACATCTGTAGCAACTAATACACGTGTTTTTTTAGTTGTAAAATCTAATAATACATCCTCGCGTTCTGATTGTTCTAAATCAGATGAAATCCCCTGTACAGTATAACCTTTTCCTTTTAATGAGCGAACGATTCCATTTACTTTACGTTTGGTAGAAGTAAAAATTAATATGCTCTTATATTCAGGTTTTTGGTCAATAATACCTGTTATCAATGGAGTTTTTTGAGGCTCAAAAGCCATATAAGCTGTTTGTTCCACCCCTTCTGATGGCTTTGAAATAGCAATATTGACCTCAACAGGATTTTTTAAGAAACGTTTAGCTAAATCTCTTATTTTCTTTGGCATTGTAGCACTAAACATTAGGTTTTGTCGTTTTTCTGGCAAAAACGATACTACACGACAGATGTCCTCGTAAAATCCCATATCCAACATTCGGTCAGCCTCATCGAAAATGAGATTCTCTATAGTGGATACATTGATGTTTTTCATGATTAAATGAGAGATTAACTTTCCTGGAGTTGCAATAATAATATCCACTCCATTGGCCATAGCTCTTTTTTGTTCGTTAAAATCTCCAGCTTTTCCTCCCCCATATAAAGTAATAGAAGTCGCTCCTGTGAAATAACCTAACCCTTGTACTTGTTGGTCTATTTGTAAAGCCAATTCACGTGTTGGCACGATAATTAAAGTACTGGTATTAGCATATTCCTTTGTTCTAATTTTATGTAAAATAGGAAGAATAAATGCTCCCGTTTTTCCTGTTCCTGTTTGAGCACACCCAATAATATCTCTCCCTTTTAAAGTTTCAGGAATTGTTTGCTCTTGAATGGGTGTTGCTTTTTCGAAGCCCATGCACGATAATCCTTCTAATAATTCATCGTGTAAGCCTATTTCATCAAATGTCATGGGTACAAGGTCAAGTTATTTTTTGAATTTACCAAATACTTCCCTCATATTCATGGGGTTAATTTGTAAGTTTGTATCACTTTTTTCATCTTAATCATAAAATGATATCATGCTTAAACCCTTTATCATATTATATTTTAGTCTTTTATACTTCACCAGTTATGCTCAAATTTGGGAGGTTAGTGAAATTGGCCAGTTACCCGAACCTGTAAGTAATAATGCCGTTTGTGAGGGATTTGTTGGTACAACTCCCTACCTTTATTCTTTTGGAGGTATTGATACCAGTAAAATTTATAGCGGGATTCATCTTCATTCATATAGAGTAAATACCCTCACTGGAACTTCAGAATCACTACCTGATTTACCAGATACTTTAGGTAAAATAGCAGCAGGGGCATCTAGAATTCAAGATACCATATACATCATAGGCGGTTATCATGTTTTCAGCAATGGTCATGAAGTCTCCTCTAACAAAGTACATCGTTTTAATATCGCTACCAATAGTTATCTTACAGATGCTAGCAATATCCCAACAGCTATAGACGATCATGTGCAAGCGATATGGAGAGATAGCTTAATTTATATCATTACAGGATGGAGCAATACCACTAATGTTCCTCATGTTCAGATATATAATCCAAGTTTAAACACATGGACTTCTGGAACAGCTACTCCCAACAATAATCACTATAAATCTTTTGGAGCATCCGGAACGATTATTGGTGATACCATTTATTATTTTGGTGGAGCATCTTCGGGTTGGAACTTTCCGGCTCAAAACCAACTAAGAAAAGGCGTTATTAATCCTAATGACCCAACAGATATCACTTGGAATTACGAAGTTCTATCTTCTCAAATAAAGGGTTACCGAATGGCTTGTACTAATGTTGGAAATCAGATTCATTGGTTAGGAGGAAGTAATGTTACGTATAACTACAATGGAGTGGCTTATAATGGAAGTGGAGGTGTTTCGCCCAACAATAGAGATTTATATTTAGATACCGACCGTCACTTAGCTTGGGTAACTAATTTCACTCAAAATTACCCTATGGATTTAAGAGGAATTGCCAATATATCCACAACGGAGAAATATATTGCTGGAGGAATGTTAGACAATCAAACGGTAACTGATAAGGTATATCGGTTAAGCTGGGAATACACCCTCACCAATATTGGATATAAAAAAGAAAACAGCCCCTATAAAGTATTTCCCAACCCTATTCAAAGTGGAGCTAGAATTACTATTGAAACAACTGAATTGGTCTTCAGCTCCATTGAGCTCTATGATATTGGCGGGAAACTCCTCTTGAGAAAACCTTTGAACTCTTATAGTATGAGTTTTATGCTTCCCGCTTTAAACAGTGGAATATATTATCTACACATCAATTCAGAAAAAGGAAAAAGCGTTCAAAAAATAAGTGTTCGATAGTCACTATAAAGTAACAGTTTAATTATCTTTTTAACATTCCTAAAAAAAAGGCAAAAAAAGATAGTTATAACCAATTACAATTTTTATTTTTGGGAAGCATTTTAAAAAGCAAAATAAAATCTATTATGAACTTACACGAATATCAAGGGAAAGAAATCTTAAAAAGTTTTGGTGTTGCAATCCAAGAAGGTGTTGTAGTAAATAAACTAGAAAACGCTGTAGCTTCTGCTAAAGAGTTGTCTGAAAAAACAGGAACTGAGTGGTACGTAGTTAAAGCACAAATTCACGCTGGTGGTCGTGGTAAAGGAACTGTAGAAGAAACAGGTTCTCGCGGAGTAGTATTAGCAAAGGGTATTGACAAATTAGAAGATACAGTTAAAGGTATTTTAGGTGGTCATTTAGAAACTGCTCAAACTAACGGTGTTGGTAAAAAAGTAAATCAAGTTTTGATTGCTGAGGATGTATACTATCCTGGTGATTCTGAACCAGAAGAATTCTATATGTCTGTTTTATTAAACAGAGAGACAGGTAGAAATATCATTATGTATTCTCCAGAGGGAGGAATGAACATTGAGGAAGTTGCTGAAAAGACTCCTCACTTAATTTTTAAAGAAGAAATTGATCCTAAAGTTGGTATTCAAGGATTCCAATGCAGAAAAATTGCTTTTAACTTAGGATTAAGTGGTCAAGCGATGAAGCAAATGACAAAATTCGTTGCTGCTTTATACAAAGCTTACGAAGGTAGTGATTCTTCTATGTTTGAAATTAACCCTGTATTAAAAACATCTGACGATAAAATTATTGCTGTTGATGCTAAGGTTACTTTAGATGACAGTGCATTATTCCGTCACAAAGATTATGCTGAGTTAAGAGATTTAGCTGAAGAAGATCCAATTGATGTTGAAGCTACTGATGCTGGTTTAAACTACGTGAACTTAGATGGTAACGTTGGATGTATGGTAAATGGAGCTGGATTAGCTATGGCTACTATGGATATCATTAAATTATCTGGTGGTGAGCCTGCAAACTTCTTAGATGTAGGAGGTACTGCAGATGCTGAGCGTGTTGAAAAAGCATTTAACATCATCTTAAAAGATAAAAATGTAAAAGGAATTTTAGTTAATATCTTTGGAGGAATTGTAAGATGTGACCGTGTTGCAAATGGTATTGTTCAAGCTTACAAAAGCATTGGAAATATTCCTGTTCCTATTATTGTTCGTTTACAAGGAACTAATGCTGTTGAAGCAAAAGAGATTATTGATAACTCAGGTTTAAATGTTCACTCTGCCATTACTTTACAAGATGCTGCAAATAGAGTTGAAGAATTAATCGTAGATTAATCACCAAACATAAATTTTAAAGGAGGGCTGATTCATCTGAATCGGCCCTTTTTGTTTATAACAAACCTATACTTTCTATCCTCCTAACAACTATATTATACGTTAAATAATGTCTACTAATGCTATTTCTTATTCTTCTATTTGGAAACTAACGCTTCCCATTATTATTAGTGGAGTTACACAGAATATTGTAGCGGTAATTGATACCTTATTTTTAAGTCAATTAGGGAAAGTAGAACTCGGCGCAGCTGGGAATGGAGCTTTATTTTACTATTTAATCATTACTATGGGAATGGGGATTAGTACCGGAAGTCAAATTATGATTGCAAAAGCCAATGGTGCAAAAAACTATACCTCTATTGGTGCTATTATTGAACAAAGCCTTTATATTTTTTTACCTTTAGCAGTCTTTATTTTTATAGGGCTACAACTATTCTACCCAACATTTGCTACAACTATTTCTCAATCCAATGAAATTGCAGCCTCTGCTACAACATTTGTTAGTTTTCGTGCTTATGGTGTACTGTTTGCTTTCTTAAACTTTTTATTTATCGCCTTTTTTGTTGCGACTAAAAAGACTAACGTCCTCTTCTACTCTTCTATTGTTGTCGCTATTGTCAACATTGGACTGGATTATGGCTTAATCTTTGGAAATTTGGGCTTTCCCCAATGGGGAGTTAAAGGAGCTGCTATAGCATCCGTTGTTGCCGAACTAGCTTCTATACTATTTTTTGTAATATATGCTATCAAACATGTTAATTTTAAGCAATATCACTTTCAAATTAATTTTCAGATTCATCGAAAGTTAATTCAAAAAATTCTGGGCATTTCAACACCTATTGCTTTTCAAAATTTCTTAACATTTGGCTCATGGTTTATCTTCTTTTCTATTATTGAACAATTAGGAGAAGATGAATTAGCTATTTCACATGTGATCCGAAGTATTTACATGCTAATGATGATTCCATTATTGGGCTTTAGCACTTCCACTAACACCTTGGTTAGTAACTTAATCGGTGCTGGAAAACAAGAGCTGGTATTAAGGTTAATTGGTCGAACTCTTATACTGGCATTGTTGTCATCTGGTGCTGTAGTAGTTATTACCACATTATTTGGTACCGAAATCGTAGCGTTCTACCAACTGGAACAACAATTAGTCCCTCATACACTTTCAACTTTAACCGTCATTAATTATGTTCTTTTCTTTTTTACCATTGCATTCGTTCTTTTTAATGCTGTAGTTGGTACTGGAAAAACACGAGTTTCCTTATTTATTGAAGCTATTAACATTACGATTTACCTCACTGCTGCCTTTACATTAGTCAACTATTTTTCACCTTCTATTGAGCAGGTTTGGTGTGTTGAATTCTTCTACTTTACATTCCTAAGCCTAATGTCTTTTGCTTATTTAAAATATGGTAAGTGGAGAGCAATTAATGAATTAGAGGATTAGCTAATTAGATGATGAGATAATTAGCGGGTTAGATGCTGAAATATTAACAATTCGTACATTTATTCTCATCAAATTTGATGGATAAAAGGCCGTCTAGTTCTCGATACTCCTCCTCTGTCGGAACTCGAACTGACTGGATTAGTGCTGCAATGATTTAATGATGAAATGCTATAATAATAGATTGAATCTTCTTCTTTGTTCTTTTCCCATCATCTAATTATCACATTAGCTAATTATCTCATTGTCTCTGTTCTTTATTCTCTATTCTATTTTCTAGTTAAATAGGTCGTCTAGTTCTCGATATACCTCCTCTGTCGGCACTCGAACTGACTGGATTAGTGCTGCAATGATTTAATGATACAATGATTTAATGCTGTAATAATAGATTGAATCTTCTTCTTTGTTCTTTTTCCATCACCTAATTATCACATTAGCTAATTATCTAATTGTCTCTGTTCTTTGCTCTCTATTCTATTTTCTGATTCACCAAGCCGTCTTGTTCTCGATACTCCTCCTCTGTCGGAACTCGAACTGACTGGATTAATGCTATAATGCTGCAATGAGTTAATGGATTGTATTTTCTTCTTTACTATTTTTCCATCATCTAATTTACTTATTATCTCATCATCTAATGGTCTCTGTTCTTTATTCTTTGCTCTCTATTCTATTTTCTGCCCTCCCTATCAATTATTAACTTTTGAGAAGATAAGAAAGGGCTTTAGCATACTTAAATACACCTCTACAAAATGGTTAAGATCTTTAGTTGTTATGTTCTTACTATATAAACGCGATGCATACAACCATGTATTACCATAGTGTACCATTCGTTCTGCCAAATAATCCAATTCTTCTTTGCTACAATTGGAATTCATAAGCCCTTGTTTTTTTAATTCATTAAAAAGAAAATGACATCCCTCTATACGTTGTTTATAAGCTGATAAAAAATGCTTTTTAACCTTATCACTAACCTCTATCAGCCGATAAATATCTGTCCAAAAAAAGGTATAATCTAACATTCTTACCATACTTGCATGGATATCACTTTTTACCTGCTCAACTGAAAATTCAGTAGTTGGCAAATCATCAATTCGTTGATCAAAATCTGCTACCATTTCAAAATAGAGCGCTTCAAAAATAGCTTCTCTCTTCTTATAATGATAGTTTAAATTTCCTGAACTTATACTTAATTCTTGCGCTATCATTCTAATTGTCACATCACTATAACCATATTTATTAAATAATTTTCTAGCTGTATTAAGGATTTCTTTTTTGGTATTTTTCATTAGTAAACTTGTCCTAATTAATTTTTATTAGTAAACTTGTCCTAAAATAAACAAATGAAATCACTATACCAATCTGAAGCTGGAAAAAATGCCATTTTAAGTTTATACGATGAAAAATTGAAAGAACTTGGAATCGATTATAAGGAAACAATTATTGAGACTCAATTTGGAAAGACAAACATAATCATAACAGGTAATGAAAGTAAACCTCCTCTTATGATTTTACACGGTTCTAATGGTTGTGCTCCAATTGGGTTAGAAACCTATCCTAACCTCTCTAAACATTATTGTGTGTATGCAATAGATGTTTTAGCTCAACCCAATAAAAGTGCAGAGACACGTCTAAGTATGAAGAATAATGACTATGGTATCTGGGTTAATGAACTCATCACAAAACTAAAACTAGATCAAGTTATTTTGGCAGGGTTTTCATTTGGAGGCTTAATAATCTTAAAGACCTTAATACACGATGAAAGCCGAATTAAAAAGGTATTTTTAGCAGCTCCTGCATATATTGTTAATGGTAATCCGTTAAAAGCTTTGTTTAAAATTTTTATCCCTATGAAAAGATATATGAAAAAAGGGAATCAAAAATACCTTGAACAATTTTTAAATGAACTGTTTAGTATGAAAGATCCTTTTGCTTTAAAGTTCTTAGCACAAGTTTTTCAACACTTTGAAATGGACTTTACTCCTGTTCCTGTTATTTCTAAAAATGAAGCTCAAAAAATTAAAACTCCTATTGTATTAATTGGAGCTCAAAAAGACCTGATGTTTCCTGGTGAGAAAATGATTAAACGAGCTAAAAAAATATTCCCCTCACTGGAACACACTGTATTACTAGAACACTCTAAACATGTTCAAAACAGAATCGATAATAATAAAATAGAAAGTTTAATCATTAACTAATCATAACTCGTTGTTAAATCGTCGGGATGCGCAAGGAAAAAAATGTTTTCTTATTTTTAAGGAAAATATCAACCAACGCTATTAATGAATAATAGACAATGGTTTTACTTACTCTAAGCATTCGTTTTTACCACCAAAAAGGAAAACATTTAATTATGAACTACAACAATAAAGTTTTTAAACCAGTTACTAATTCAGAAAATGGGGAAACATCATCTGAAACGCGTTTTTATTATCAACAATCGGAAAATATTCTTACAGCTGAATATAGTGGTGGAATGATCAAAAAAGGGCATTTAATTGGTTTGGTTGGTCCTGACGGAGTAATTGATATGCGTTACCATCAAATCAATCAACAAGGAGAACTGATGACTGGAACATGTCATTCCATTCCAGAAGTGCTCTCTAATGGAAAAATTCGTCTTCACGAAACATGGCAATGGACTTCTGGTGACTACTCGAAAGGAAAATCGATAGTAGAAGAACTTTAAGTTGACCGAATATCGATAGTTTTTACACAAAATAGTTGTTTTGAGCCCCGAATAAAAGCTACTGTCTACTTTTAGCAGTTTATTCATAAAAAAATGATAGCTTAGTTACTTTATTTCAATTACAACAGTTATGCTTAAATACTTCATTATTCAACTTACTCTTCTATCGTTAACGATTAATGCCTTTACACAAAATGAGGACCTCGAAAAGCGCATGTCTAAAATAGAAGCTCTCATCTCAAAAAATAAAGTTGAAAAAGCAACGAAGAAACTAGAAAGCTTACTAAATGATTATTCAAGATATGGAGAAGGCTGGGATTTATTATCCAAAATAAAATATCAAGAGTACGTTAATAGAGAACAATATAATTTTGAATTTGGAGGTAATATAACTGTAGAGGTTGAAGGGGAAGAAAATGATGATGAAGCTCAAAAAATGGCTCAAGATTTGGCTGCTATGTTAAATGGACTTTCTCCTGCAAAAGTTGCTTATCATAACTATATCAATACTTTAAGAACTGCTACCCTAATGACCAATGATGCTTATTATTCGTCTATTTTGTTGCGTTCTGAAAAAGTGGTAATCAATGTCGATTCTAATATCACAGATGAGGCCTATGCTTTTTACAAACAAGGAGAACGTGCTTTTAGTAACCGAAATTATCATGAGGCTGCAGAATTTTATCAAAAAGCTATAGAGGAACAGCCTAATTACTATAAGGCTCGTTTGTACCTTGGTGATGCTTATTATTTTAAACAAGATTATATTAAGGCAATCCAAAAGTTCAATATTGCTAAGGAAGAATTCCCCTATATGCTAGAACCAAGAAAGTATTTAGTAGATGCCTATTATAAAGAGGGCTTATATGATAAAAGTCTTCAAGAAGCAATTGAAACATTTACTATTTACCCTGATGCATCAATGAAAATTAAATTAAGAGATGTTGTAGCAATTAAAGGCAAAAAAATAGCGATCAAATGGACACAAAGAAAATGTTTCCCTAATAAAATTGTCAAGCAAGGCGTATTAGATTACACTACTGCAATGGATGACTTAAATGGATGGCCTGCCTATAAAGCTGCTAAAGAAAAAGTAGAGGCCTTTTGTGATGAAAAAGGGCTCATTTCTAAAAATGACATTACACGAACAAGATATTTAGAAGTCTATAGTTGGGAAGAATTGCTAAAGAATGACCAAAGTCCAGAACTTGATGAAGCCAGAAAAATGCAAGAAATGGGCTACTTAGATTGTTACGTTTTTATTACTTGTTTCCACCAAGACATTTATGAACAATACCAGGATTTTGCCTTAAATAATAAGGGAAAAATTATTCGATATTTTAATACTTTTATAAAGTAAGTTCTACGCAGTAATGAAAACTGATAGTCTCTTGAATCTCAAAACTAAAAAAAACATAAAAACACTTGCAAAGCAAGTGAAGAAAGAACACCGATTTGCTTTTACACCTCAATTTGAAAAAACAATACATGTCCAAGAAAAAGCAGGTACTTTTATTGCGTTAGCGATACATATTATTGAAGCACTTGATTGGGAGCTTGTTTACTATGATGATCAGCTTATTAAAGCCATTCATAATGGAACCTGGGGTAAAACTGAAGAAATAACCCTAACACATGACCATGGTAAAGTATCGATTAAAAGCATTTCATCTTCTAGAAGTGGGATGTGGGATAAAGGAAGAAATTCTTTGAGAGTTAAATTATTTATAGCCCTCTACCATCAAATTATTAAGGAATATAGGAAAGAAACCATAAATGAAATAGAAGTAGCTCAAAGAAAAAAAGACAACTGGGACGATTATATTGAACCTGAAACTCTTCCTGCACCTCAAAAAAAACGTCCTCCTAATATTAAACTTTTAACCTACAGTAGCATATTTCTAGCTCTAGCTCTTGGAGGAGTTCTTGGAACAATCCCATTCCATTTTTATATACTATCAGAATTTGGAATAGCTTTAGGGTTTACTTATGGTTTTAAACACCTGATAAGGTTTTATAACTATTCTAATTTTAAAAAACTAACCAATATTCTTCTTGTTTCTGTAGTGATCATTTTCTTATCTTCTATTTACTATCAATACCTCTATTCTAATTATTATTCGAGTGGATTTTGGACCTACCTTGTTACTATTATTAACCAAGGAATTATGTTTAAGGGGCTTCATATTCATGGCTTAGGAATCATTATAGCTTTTTTATTAAGAATCGGTGGGGCTCTTTTGATTTCACATCTTAGGTTCTTTAATCTTTTTATCGCCTTTCTTGTTGAACGTATTCCTGAACCAGTGCTAGACTATGGATTATACCTTTCAATAAAAGGCTATTCAGAACAGAAAATAAGAGCATTACTAACTTCCAAAGGTTGGGCAACAGTAATACAACAAGATATGGTTTTTGAAGCTATTCAAGTAATAATAAGTATCCAAGAAGAACAAAAAAAATCGATATAATCTTCCCATTATAATCCTTAACTTTGCCTGAATCATTATTCAAATGAAAGCATCTTGGTATAAAATAAGCTTAATTTATCTATTCTGTGCTGCCACAATTGGTACACTTTTACGTTCTGTAGCTTATATTTCCTTTCCTTTTAACTATGGAAATTTGGTTCATACTCACTCACATATAGCTTTTCAAGGCTGGATTTATACTTTATTATTTTTATTATTAACTCATTTTTTTCTGGATCACAACCAAATCAAAAAACGACGTTACCCCCTCCAGTTTAAATTAACAGCATTTATCCTTCTCGGAATTCTTATCTCTTTCGCTTTACAAGGGTATGCGCTTTACTCAATTATTTTTTCTACGCTATTTCAACTGTTAAACTATTGGTTTATTTTCAGCTTTTTTAAAGATACCAGATCGCAAAAAAAGGCAATCTCACTTCGATTTGTGAACACAGGCTTATGGTTAGGAGTCTTATCTACACTAGTTCCTTTTGGTATTGGAGCACTTTCAGCTAAAGGAATGGGAGGCACAGAACCTTACAATGCACTTGTCTATACTTTTCTTCACTTACAATATAATGGTTGGTTCTTATTTGTTGTGATAGGACTATTTTTTAAGTACCTTGAAGTCAATCAAATTGACTATCATCTAAAAGCAGTACAACGGTTTTATGGCTTATTTAAGTTAGCTGTTCTCCCGTCAATTGCTTTATCATTTATTGGGATGCAATTCGAAAAAACCATTCTTCCAATTGCTTACTTTTCTGCTTTGCTTTTACTTTTAGGCATCTTCTTTTTTATACAATCTTCTTTTAAGGCTATTCAAAAAATAGTACAAGAAAAGAAAAAATGGGTTGGGCTATTCTTTGCTACTTTTTTTATTGCTTTTATTCTTAAAACAATTATACAATCCATCTCAATTTTCCCTGTATTTGAAAGCCTCGCCTTTCACAACAGGCCTATTATTCTAGCCTATTTACATCTTAGTTTAATTGGTGTCATATCATTTTTATTATTGGCTTTACTGATCGATCTAAAATGGCTTTCCTATTCTATTCCTACAAAATTAGGAGCATTCTTTTTCTTTTTAGGTTTTATCTTAACAGAATTATTACTCACCATAGGAGGGCTAGGTCTATCCTATCAATACCTTGGACTATCTTTAGGAAGTTTATCTATGGTTATTGGAATTTTATTCTTTATAGTTAGTCCTAATACAAAAGCTTAATTCTGAATATCCCTTTAGTATAATTTGTTTTTAGCTAACATAAATCATATTTTTATAAAGGACAAAATCATCCTTTATAAAATGTAGAACTATAAATTTGTACTATAATGTTTTCAAAATCATGCGAATATGGATTACGGGCTGCAATTTTTATTGCGCAGCAATCAACTTTAAAGCAAAAAGTTCATCTCAATGATATTGCCTCTGAAATTGATTCTCCTTCTGCTTTTACGGCAAAAATTTTACAATTATTGACCAAACAGAATATCGTTAAAGCCATCAAAGGCCCTTATGGAGGTTTTTTGATCGAAGAGCAACAATTAGAACAATTATTACTTAGCGATATTGTTGACGCCATTGATGGAAATCAAATATATACTGGATGTGGTCTAGGATTAAAACAATGTGATGCAAAGTCTCCCTGTCCGTTACACCACCAATTTGTAAACATTAGAAATGAACTAAAAACAATGTTAGAATCTACAACGCTAAAGAGTCTAGCTAATGAAATGCATACCAACTTAGTTTGGTTAAAAAGATAGTACTATGGAAATAACTAAAGATACATTTATTGGTGAAATAGTAGCCAATAATTATGAAACCGCAACAGTGTTTAGTAAGCATCAAATTGATTTTTGTTGTAATGGGAATCGAACTTTAGCAACTGCTTGTGAAACAACAGCAGTTTCGGTTTTAGACTTAATTGAGGAATTATCCTCAGTAACCAGCCATGAGAATGAATCTCAAAATTACCACAGTTGGGACCTAGGGTTCTTGGCTGACTACATCTATAATCAACACCACACTTACATCGAAAGGAAAGTTCCTGAAATAAAGCAGTATCTAACCAAAATCACAAGTGTACATGGAGAGCAACACCCTGAATTGCATCAAATTAAATCGTTATTTTTTGGTGCAGCAGATGATTTAATTCCCCATTTAAAAAAAGAAGAATTAATTCTTTTTCCCTATTTCAAAAAACTAGACCAGGCTTTAAAAACGAAATCTAAAGTACAATCTCCACAATTTGGAACTGTTATGAATCCCATTAACATGATGCACCATGAACATGATAATGAGGGAAATCGTTTTAGAGAAATAGCTCGACTTTCCAATAACTATACACCTCCCAAAGATGCTTGTAACTCTTATCGTGTAACCTATGCATTATTACAAGAATTTGAAAAAGATCTACATAAACACATTCATATCGAAAATAACATTCTCTTTAAAAGAGCCATTGCATTGGAGAAAGAATTAATGAATTAAACACTATGAAAGAAATTGAGAACAGAACAGATATTTCAGTATTGGTTCACACTTTTTATGCCAGTATACGAAAGGACGATTTACTGGGGCCCATCTTTAACCGACATATTGCAGAAGAAGAGTGGCCTGCTCATCTTGAAAAACTAACAGATTTTTGGGTGACCAACTTATTAGGTCAACCATGCTTTAAAGGGAATCCTACTCAAGCTCATGTAGGAGTTGATAAAAACTTAAATTATAGTATCAGCCAAGTACATTTTGGTCAATGGCTTCAATTATGGTTTAGTACCATTGATCGTCTGTATACAGGGAAACTCGCAGATAGAGCAAAAGAAGCAGCAAGAAGAATGTCTACGGGGCAATTCATGGCAATATGGCATCATCGTCCTGAGGAAACTAAGGGTTAAAACACTTTTTCTCCATTAATATAAGTAGCTGTAACTCTTGCTTTTAAAAGCTCATCTTCTTCAACAGTGAGGATATCTCGATTAAGAATTACAAAATCAGCCAATTTATTAACCTCTAAAGATCCTTTGACCTCTTCTTCAAAATTAGACAGTGCAGCCCATATTGTCATTCCTTTTAAGGCTTGAATTCGGGATAAAGCATTTTCTATTTGAAAACCATTTTTGGGTAAACCGTCTTTATTTTTACGAGCGACAGCAGCATAAAAAGTGGTTAAGGGATCGATTCCTTCAATTGGGAAGTCTGTTCCCAAAGGTAACCAACCATTCTGATGTAAAAGATTCTGATAGGCATAACCAAAACGCACTCTCTTTTTCCCTAACCTTAAAAAGGCCCATTTCATATCTGAGGTTGCATGAGTAGGCTGTACAGAAGGTACCACAGAATAATCTGCAAACAGTCTAAAATCAGAAGAATCAATGATTTGCGCATGCTCAATTCTCCATCTACGGTCATTGGTTCCTTTTAATGCTTTAGCATAAGTATTCAAAATAAATCGAGCGGTAGAATCTCCAATAGCATGCGTACACATTTGAAATCCTTTTTCATGTAAAATCCCAGCATATTTCTGAAAATAAGCAGTATCATTTAACAACATTCCATAAACGGATGAATCGGCAATATCTGTATAAGGTCTTAAGAGACAAGCTCCTCTACTCCCTAAAGCACCATCCCCATAAAACTTAAAAGCATTTACCGTTAAACGTTCTGTTCTAAAAGGCTCTCCAACAGTGTCTAAGTAATAATCAAAATTTTCTTTGGAGTCGGTAAGCATTGCATAAATTCTCATTTTCAACTCTTCAGTTTGATGTAACTTTTCAATCAATTCAACATCCTCCTTGTCTAGCCCAGCATCATCAACTGTCGTTAATCCTACTTCAAAGCAATTTCTTTGCGCTGCTAATAACGCTTTTTTCTTTTCGGCTAATGTAGGTTTGGGAATAATGTCTAGTACCAAATCTACCGCATTATCAACTAATATCCCTGTCAATTGTCCGTCTTTGACACCTATTGTTCCTCCAGAAACTTCTGTTCCAAGATTAATGTTGGCCAAGTCTAATGCAACTTGATTAGCTACTGCCGCATGACCATCAACCCTTCTTATCAAAACGGGTTTATTAGGAAAATTAACATCCAATTCTTCTTTAGAAGGAAAGCTTTTATCGTCCCATAGAGTATTGTCCCAACCTCTTCCAGTAAGCCATTCTGATTGATTCGTTTTTTCAAAATTGATACACCTTTCGACCACTTCTTCAAACGATTGGCAACCAATTAAATTGACCTGTTGTAAAGTTAAACCATAACCTAAAAAATGGCAATGTGCATCAATAAATCCTGGATATACATATTGATTTTGAACATCAATTTTTTCTGTTGCACTGTATTTATTAAGAATTTGGTTTTCCTTTCCTACGGCGACAATTTTCCCCGCTTTAACGGCCATAGCTTCATGTATTGTATGCTCTTCGTCCACTACATAAATAGTAGCATTATGAATAATCAAATCGACCTTAGTCTTGGTAAGGCAACTTACGGTCAATAATGAGATCAATACCCCAACTAATAATTGTGAAAAAGGGAACTTCATAACTGATGAATTGATTTTTTTTGTTCTAAGAAGTAAAAAATAAAAATAGCCAAAAACGGTAGGGCAGCAACTTTATACCTAACTAATGCTCCAGCTACAGGAGTCGTTATTCCTATTACGGCAAATAATAAAAATGTAAAAAACACGATAAATAATAATGCATTGGTTTTCATTCCCCAATTTTTCAATTGCAGCATTGCTGGACACACATAAATTAGTCCCGATAACAATAATATGTTTTCAAATATTGCTGGAAAAGCCATAATCGACATTCCTGCTTGGGGTAAAGGTCGAATAAAACTATTTAAAATGCCATAAGGAATTGCTTTTAGTACACTCATAAAATTGGCTTCTAAATAAGGGATCTCAAAATAACTTCCAGCATTAGTATTAGCAACTAAGGTTAGAAAATCATGTTGCTTCAAAATTAAAGTAGACAATAATGGAGAGTTGAAGAAAATCGTTAGAAAAACAAGTGTGATTGCAAAATAAGTCACGATTGAATATTTAATCTTAATTCTTTGATTAATGGTGTATGCCAAAATAGGAATTGCTAGTGCAAAAACAATATAAAACTTTAGCAATGCTAATAGATACAATAGTCCCCCAATAATTAAAAAGTTTTTAAAGCTTACTCTTTCTAACGTTTTTATATGTAACAACTGAAAACAGATTCCTCCCAGAAAAAGTAACAATAGACTTTCTTTCAATACGCTAGAAGACCAAAAGAGAACTGATGGTAACCCCACGGTTACAAAAATTAAATAGGGAGATTGAATCTGTAAAAACGATTTAAATGCACGATATATTCCTATCAAGCCTACAAAACCAAAATAATTAAAAAATAGGGATTGAATCTGAAAACTTCCCCAAGAAAACAAACGTAAAAATGCATTAATTTTGATCATAAAGACCGAATCTCCATAAAAAATTGAATCATGTAAATTTGCCCAATGATTCATTTTTACATAATAATGATCATAATAATATTGATTATCAGGGGAGCTAGTAAAAACCAATCGTACATAATCAATAGGCTTTTCCCAAAGTGCATTAAAAACTACTGCACTATCATCAAAATACTTAAAAATATCGGCTTCTCCCCTAACAGTATAAAACTTTGTATAAACGAAATAAAGCATGACCCCAACAACTATCTTCAATGCAAATAAACTTGCTAGTATTGGAAAAGAGACCTTACTATTTCTAAAAAAAGACCATTTTTTTATTGACCAAAACAATAGAAGACAATAAAAAATATAGAGTAATGTTTCTAACAATATATTCATGCTACTGTTGAAGTTGAAGCTTGAGTTTTACTTCCCTCTTAACAACTTCTTATTGCTTTACATTCCAGGAAATAAACCGGAAGCCGAATTGCGCATCTCTTGTTCGTTAACATGCTCCGCTTCTTCAAGAGCTCTGTTAAAAGCGATGACTAGCATATCTTCTATTTCTTCTTTATTTTCAACATGTAAAAACGATTCGTCAATAAAAGTCACTTCCTTTAATTTTCGGTTTCCATCCATTACAAAGCGGATATTCCCATCGGGTGACTTCCCTTGAACATTGATATTTTCTAATCTTTTCTTAGACTCCTCAGCAGCTGTTTGCATTTTTTGCAATTTAGCCATCATTTCGCCCATATCCTCGTTTCCAAACATATTAGTTATTTTTGTTTTCGTTGTTCGTTTCTTAATGCAATTTCTTCTCTTTCTCGTTTATTCCATTTAAATAATCGTATTCCTACATAGATAAACAATGCAAAAAAGACAAAAACAAAAATAGTGATAAAAATTTCTCCTGTTGTCATATTTAAAGGATTAAAACTAAAGTACAAAAGTAAGCTTATAAACTAAACTATTGCAATGCTATTTCATTTTTCTATTCGATGAGTTTATTGCACTTATTACTCAACACTTTCAAGATTTACTTTTATTAGACGCTTCTCTGCTTTAAATAACAACTGCTATGAATTGTTAACATTAAAAATAGCTTTCTTTAATATTTTATTAACTTTACCTTAACAAAGTATTTGATCAAACAAATGAAAAATTTATTCATCACACTAATTATTCTTTTTACCCCTTTTATTTTATTCGCTCATAGAGGAGAGTTTGCTTCTATTGAAAATGTAAAAATTGAAGAGTTAAGGACAGCCTATGTTTATCACTTTCAATTTGAAAATATTAAACAAAAGGAATTAAAAGATGTTGCTATTGAGCTTGTTATTGATGCTCATGCTAAAAAACGTATTGAGATTAAACACATTAAAAATGGGCAACGTTTTGTTGACGGGAAGTTTATCATTTCTAAATTTGGATTCGATATTGATAAAAACTTTGTTCAAATAGAGGTTACAGAAATCTTTGGTAAAAGACATGATTGGGGCGGATGGGATTCTCCTAATTTTACACAAAAACAAACCAATACTTTATATTCAGAATTTTATGCGGACGCTCCTTGGAGGATGAAAAAAACTGATGAATCGGGGAATTTAAATGCTATTCCTATTCACTTTTACTTACACGATGCTCACAAAGTATTAACCACGACTATACAAGTAGATTATATTAATATACGAATAAAAAACGCGACTTCGTCAACTTGGGGGCCAGTATTGACCTATAATATTTTAAACAATACTAATTACCAGAATATGTTTACCAATGTCTCTCCCAATGATCCAGCTCTGGATATCCAACCTTTTGTAATGAGTGACTTTAATAAATCTCCCAATTATACGATGGACTTTGATGGAGACACTGATATTTTTGGGGATAATTTTGTATACATAGATCAAACCTATTGGTATTTCACCTTTAACATCCCTCCTACTTCATTAATAGGAATGGAAGACATTATTGATATTGATATTCACATTGAATATTCTAATTCTTCTTCTTTGGTTTCTGATGATGATATTGGATTGAGGGTCTTTAGGTCTGACGAAGCGATACCAACTCTTTCTGATTGGTATAGAGGAGATACTCACTTACACTCAATGTTTACTCAAAACAATGCTGAAACGGGGCTTCCAATTGAATCTACTCTGGAAGCTGGAAAACTAATTGGACTCGATTGGTTTACAAGTACCGATCATACCTCAGACTATGATAACTATGGGTTATCGATTAACTCTAACTGGGATAAAATTAGAGCAAAAGCCCAAGAACTAAACGATGCTCATCCAGATTTTAAAGTAATCGCTGGTCAAGAATTAGCTGTTAATAATGCTAAGGGAAAATTAGTTCACATGCTTGCTTACCCTAACTATGAAGATCCATTTAGTTTACCATTTTTAGGTGACGGAAAAGGAGATATTGCACATACTACAGTCTATATTGATCAAGTTGTTGATAATCTGGTTGATGCTGAAGGGTTTTCTTATGCTGCCCACCCTTTTTCTACTAAAGATAAATTACCTACCATTCCTGTAAATGGAGGAATTTGGAATTTGGGTGAACTTTCTTTTCCTGCTAATGGTAGTAACTTTCCTTTAACTGGCGGAGAAATTATTTGTAACGAAACCAATAGTACATCAGACATTCTTTCTTTAAATGAAAATGAATTTATAAAAGATCGTATTCAAGGTGCTCAGATATGGAATGTTAGAAATAGTCGTACCACTCCATCTGGTTCTGAATTAGACCCTTGGAATGTAAGAGGAAACAGTGATCCTTTTGAAGTAAATGATAGTGCATCCATTTCTCATCACGTTAAAAAATTCAGACAAGGACAAGAAGTGGTTAACCATATCAATAAACTGGCTTTAGTTCAAAAAAACAATAATGAAGAGTTGACCAATTGGAAATTGTATATTTCTGCTGGTGCTGATGCTCATGGATCTTTTAATTTTACTAATACTGATGATTTTGGAGGTTTTGGAGATCTAAATACGAATGCTGTAGGTAAATTAACAACAGTTGTATACTGCCCTAACGGGATGGGGGAAGATGGTGAAGAAGTATTAAGATCCTTATATAATGGTAATTCGACATTATCTGATGGTCCTATAGCAACAATAGGAATTAGTGACAATGGAAATGATAATAATTCTGAAATTCTTATGGGGATGGACACTGTCGTTAACACCCTTCAATTAGACGATTACTTCTTAAATATTAATTATGTATCTACTCAAGAATTTGGTGATTTTTCAAGCTTTAAAATCATTGCTGGTACTGAAGATGGTGAAATTGAGAAGACCATACAACTTCCTTATGCCAATGGTTCAAGAAACTTATCTTATTCATTAAAATCAATATTGGATAGTATTTTTGTCAATGGATTTATACCACAAGAGAAGTACTTTTATATTAGAGCTGAATTACAGACCTACAAAGACTATTCTTCTATGGCTGCTATATATGGGACAAATTACGATGTTTTTCATTCTTTTACCAACCCAATATGGATTAAGTTAGCTGAAGTTGAAGAGGTCACTGAATTTGAGATTGATGCCTTCCCTAACCCTTTTAAAGGAGACTTAAGCTTGACCATTAAAAACCCTACTGAAGAAAATGTAAAAGTAAACATCTATAACGATTTAGGGCAGTTGGTTTCTTCTACCCTACATTATGTACCTGGGGTAAAAACGGTAATCATACCAACAACTAAATTAAAACTAGCTAAAGGTTATTATACAATTAGAGCTAGTGTACTTGATTTTGAGGATAGTGAAAAAATATTAAAGGTGAATGATTAATTGTTATTCAACTACTACACAAAAAAAGGGCTTAACAAATGTTAAGCCCTTTTTTATTAACGCTATATCGACTAAGCTATTCCTAGTTCTTCTTTTGCTGCTGCAAGAATTGCCTTAGCTCCCTCTAATGTTTTACTTTCAGCATAAGCTCTTAATACAGGCTCTGTACCAGATGGACGAATCATTAGCCATTCATCATCATTAAAGATGTATTTAAATCCATCAATCGTTTGTAATTCAGCCACCTGATATTTACCAAATGACTTATATTTATCTGCCTTACAATTTTTAATCACTTCCTGCTTCACAGCTTCTGGTAAATGTAAATCATCTCTCCAATATTTAAACTCTCCTACTAATTCATAGATCTCTTCAACCAATTCTTCCAGTGTTTTACCAGTTTTAGCCATGTATTCAAAAATGACTAACCCCATCCAGATTCCATCTCTTTCAGGAATATGGCCTTTGATGGCAATACCTCCAGATTCTTCGCCTCCAACAAGGACATCTTCATTGACCATTTGACGAGCAATGTGCTTAAATCCAATTTGAACTTCATCATTAGGTAATCCCCATTCTTTCGCCAATTTAATCACTCTTGGCGTTGTTGAAGCTGCTACTACAATCTTACCATCTAATCCTTTTGTTTTATGTAAATAATTCATTAGTAACAATAAGATATGGTGAGAATCTACAAACGCTCCCTTAGAATTAAAAAGTCCTATTCTATCTGCATCTCCATCTGTAGCTAATCCAGCAGCAATAGTTCCATCTTTTTTGATAAATTCTGAAAACTCAACTAAATTCTTAGCAATTGGCTCTGGAGCTTGTCCCATAAACGATGGATTATACTCACAATGTAAAAAAGACATTTCTGGCATTAATTTTTTCAATACATTTTGCCCTGCCCCATACATTGCATCATAAGCAAAATGTAGTCCAGATTGTTTAATGGCTTCCAGATCAAAACTTTCTCTAACTTGATCCAAATACATTTTCTCTAAATCAACATATTCGATTAATCCTTCAGCGACTAATTCATCAATCGAAAGATTTTCTAAATCTACTGTATTTGTATCAGGAATAATATCTTCTACCTCTTGTACACCTTCAGGCGAAAGTGGCCCACCAAAATGAGCTTTTAATTTATATCCATTGTACGATGGAGGGTTATGACTAGCAGTTAACACTACTCCCATTGAAGCCTTTAACTTTACTGTACCTAAAGATACCATTGGCGTAGAGACAAAACCTTTAGCTAATAATACTTTAATTCCTTGCGAAGCAAATACCTTTGCAGCTGTATGTGCAAATAATTCTCCTGCAAAACGACAATCGTGTCCTAATACAATTGTTGGGTTATCAAAGTTTTGCTTGGTCCATGTTCCAGTTGCTATGGAAACTCTTGCTACATTTTCAACAGTAAATTCTTTAGCTATAATAGCTCTCCATCCATCAGTTCCAAATTTAATTTTTGTCATAATTGTTGTTTTTTAATTCAACTCCGTTCTATCATTTAAGAACGAAATTTCGAGGTTAAGTCAAATATATCTTTTAATATATTTTTATCGTTTTTTGTCAATTCTATTTTTCTTCTGTTCATTACTTTTTCAGCGACTTCATAGGCTTTATCCAATTTAAAAGTATCAAACCCATCAGCTCCGCCCCAAGAATAAGAAGGGATAAATTTTTGAGGAAAACCTCCACCGAAAATATTGGCACATACTCCTACTACTGTTCCTGTATTAAACATGGTATTGATTCCACTTTTAGAGTGATCCCCCATAATTAATCCACAAAATTGCAAGCCAGTATCTACAGTTTCATTCACAGTATAATCCCAAACTTTAACATTACTGTAGTTATTTTTTAAGTTAGACGTATTGGTATCAGCTCCAAGATTACACCATTCGCCAAGAACGCTATTCCCTAAATATCCATCATGTCCTTTGTTGGAATATCCTTGAATTACGGAGTTACTAACTTCTCCTCCAACCTTAGCATAGGGACCTATTGTAGTTCCACCATAAATTTTTGCTCCCATTTTTAAGACAGCATTTTCACATAAGGCTAAACTTCCTTTAATAAGGCTTCCCTCTAAAACTTGTGCGTTTTTACCTATAAAAACAGGACCTTCTAAAGTATTGATCGTCGCACATGAAACCTTAGCTCCTTTCTCTACAAACAATTGATTACCAATGACTCTGTTAGAATCATCAATAGAACCAGCTTCTTTGGTCTCTTTTATAATTTCAAAATCGTTAACAATTTCAGTATGGTTATGCGTGAAAATGTCCCAAGGTTTGTCAATAAAATTTAATGGCTCTGAGTATTCTATAATTTTCATTCCACTCAACACTTCCTCCATATTTGCATCAGCGGATGGCATCGGTGAAATAGCTAAAACTCTACCTTTTTGCATTAAAATTTGCCCTTTAGGTAAACCCTTAATTGTTTTTACTAAACTTAGAGTTGGTAAAACTCCTGCGTACAAACCTATTGCTGCAACCTCATTGTTTGCATCATATTTAGCACTTAAATAATCTTTTGTTCTTACAGTGGTATTCGTGGTTAAATAATAATTCCACTTTTCTTCAATGGTTAATATTCCTACCCTAATCTTGGCAACAGGTTTAGTTGCTGATATAGGCCATAAAGATTGGTGAGCAGCTCCATCAAAAAGTATTACATCCATATAGGTATTAAAAGCTTTTATATTAAACCATAAAAATACATAATACGTTAAGGATAAGCAAAAAAAAACCTTTGGAAATCCAAAGGTTTTTTAATTCGTTTAAAGAAAAATTATTTCTTCTTTCTATCTCCAAATCTTGATTTGAATTTGTCGATACGACCAGCTGTATCTACTAATTGTGTCTTACCAGTAAAGAAAGGATGCGATTTACTTGAAATATCCAATTTGTATAAAGGATACTCATTTCCATCTTCCCATTCTACCGTGTCTTTTGTGTTCACACAACTTCTAGTTAAAAAAGAATAGCCCATAGACATATCTTTAAATACTACTAATCTATAATTCTCTGGATGTATATCAGTTTTCATTTTTGTATAATGTTTGTTAAATCTATAATTGGGGGACAAAAGTACATTTTTTTTTTTATTAGACAAACACTATCATTTATTTTTTTATATTTTCCTCATATAGTCTTATCCAATCTTCAACAGTCATTTTTGAGACCAACTCACCTATCAATTGATAGGGAATATCTTCTACTTTTTTAAAACGAATACAAGATTTTCCCATGTTTAGTTTCTTTTTTGAATGTTTAGGATATTCTTCTACCAACCAATTCATTAATTCCTCATTTGCATAAACGCCCATATGATAAACAGCTATATGACTCTTTTGGGAAGCTATATTTAGAAACGGTAAAGGTAGTTTGGTATCGCAATGATAACCTGAAGGATATATACTATGTGGTACCACATAACCAATCATCCCGTAATTCATCATCTCCTCAAATCCTGAAGGGATATTTTCTTTAATTACACTTCTCAATTTTTCTATTGCTATTGCTCTATCTTCAGTTAAGTTTTCTATATATTCTTCTATAGTTTTTGCCATACCTTATTTAATTTTCCCCTAAAGGTAACAATTTACGCGACATTACCGTTAGACGATAACTAACTACTAATCAACATGCTACTTGTTTACCTCAAGTATTATTACTACTTTTGCAAAACTTATGAAAATTATTAGCATTTTAAGTCTACTCTTCTTGTTAACGAGTTCTTTTACTCATATTGATCATGAGGAAGACTTATCTCCTAGTCCAAAAGAAATTGAATTTAAAGCCTATATTGATTGTTTTTATGAAACATTGGGCGAATCTTCTCTTAATTATTCAGCTTTTCAAACAGCATTAAAAGGGTATTTTGAATTAAAGGCATTGAATAAATTAGAGAACGATCGATATTTAACCATTATTGATATGTCTGCTTCTGCAAATACTGAACGTTTTTATTTGGTAGATGTATATCATCAAACGATTGTATACCAATCTTTAGTTGCTCATGGTATGGCTACTGGAGAAGAGTTTGCCAAAGATTTTTCTAATATCGAAAATAGTCATCAAAGTAGTCTTGGCTTTTACTTAACAGGCGAGACTTATAATGGTCGTCATGATTTTTCTTTAAAACTTGATGGGTTAGAATACTCTAATAATAAAGCTAGAGAAAGAGGTATTGTTATTCATGCTGCTAACTATGTTAGCCACGAGTATATTGCTTCTAATGGAAGATTAGGAAGAAGTTATGGTTGTCCGGCTTTACCTTTTGAAAATTACTTTGACATTGTTAGCAAGATCAAAAATAAATCTTGTTTATTCATTTATTACCCTGAACGAGATTACGCTAGAAAAACAAAATTAGGAGGGTTTATACCAAATAAAAGGTTGTTAGAAAACTAATCCTAACAACCTTTATTCATTTTAATCTAGTATTTTGTTTCTCTACCAACAACAAAAACTTAAGACTAAAAATTAACTCGGGGTAGTCAACTTTTTTAGCTCTTTCAGATTAAAATTTCTTTCATATCTACTGCAATTTATATACACTTTTTTCAATTTCCAAAGAATTAAGTATTTAAAGATTTTATTTACGTATTAATACCTAAATACGTTTTTTTCTGCTTCTGTATTAATACCTATATTATCAAATTTAGGCAAAAGCTCATTGCTGTCTATTACATAGATATTATTTCATTTTTAATGGCATGAGCAATTAATCCAGCTGTATTTTTACAATTAAATTTAGCCAATAAACTTTGTCTATGTGAATCTACTGTTCGCTTACTGATTTCCAATTTGGTTGCTATTTCATCATTAGTGAATTCTCTAGCAATATATTGTAACACCTGCAATTCTCTTTTAGAAATTTTATTTTTTGAAGAATCTTCACCAACTAATCCTAATAATTTTAGCGCAACTTCATTACTGAAATACTTTTTACCATCCAAAACTGTTTTGATAGCTCTTTTGATTTCTTCAACACCAGTATCTTTTAAGAGGTATCCAGAAGCTCCAGCTTCTATCATCAACTTGATATTAAAATCATCGTTATGCATTGAAAGAGCTATGACCTTTGCTTTCTTAAACTTACTTTTTAATTTTTTGGTGGCTTCAACTCCTCCCATGTTTTTCATATTGATATCCATGAAAATGATATCAAATTTTTCTTTTTGGTAAAGTTCCAAAACATCTTCTCCATCTGATAATTCAGAAACCTCAAGATTAAGTTCGTCTTGAGCATTTAGAATTAATTTAAATCCTTGTCTAACGATTTCATGATCGTCTACGATTAATACTTTTATAATATCTAACATTCGAATGTAATTTTTAATATTGTTCCTTTTCCTTTCTCTGATTCTAATTTTGATTTTCCTCCATAAGACTCAATTCTTTTTAACATTGTATTTTGCCCTCTTCCTCTTTTCAAAAGCAACTCATCAACATTAAATCCAATACCATTATCTTCTAAGGTTATATTTATTTTACTATTTGACTCCAAAAATATACTCAATTTTATTTGAGTAGCTTCACTATGTTTTATTGTATTATTAACAAATTCTTGGCTGACTCTGTATAAAGCTATTTGTTGTTCTAAATTTAATGGCAGTTCTGAGGTTGTTATATCATAATTTACATCTATAAATAATGGTTGAACCAGCTGTTTAAAAGCTGGGATAAACCCACCTCTTTCGAGCGCACTTGGCATTAAATCAAAACAGATATTTCTAAGATTACTGATCGTATCCTCCAAAATTTGATGACACTGTACTGTAATTTCTTTTTGTTTTTCGGCATTTAAGTTTCCATCTTTCAACACCCCGATCATCATTTTTACAGAAGATAGTTCTTGTCCTAATGAATCATGTAAATCATCAGCTACTCTTCTTCGTTCTGACTCTTGTGCTTCAATAATTTTCTTTAAAACTTGTTTATTAGACAAATTTCTCGCTGTTACATCTTTAACGATTATTTGGTAGTTAATTGGTAACTCATCAACATTTCTAATAATATTAGCAGAAATTAACCCTCTAAACTCATTTCCTAAAACATCAATTAGCTGACACTCAAAATCGGATAATTTTTGCCATGCTTTTAATTCTTTAATAAATAACTCACAATCACTTTTATCTTTGAAAAAGTCTTGTAATTTTCGTTCTTTTTTTTGGGGATTTAAGATCGTTAGTGCCGTATCATTATACTCTATGATTTCTTGTTGTTCATTAAAAATCAACATCAAATCTGATGAATCTTTAAATACTTTTTGGTAGCGGTTACTTAAAATTCCATTTTCTTCTCTTAGCTTATAATAATCATAAGCATTATAAATCATTTGACGTAAATCAAAATCATTCCATGGTTTGGTTACATAACTGTATACTTTGCCTTTATTAATAGCATTAATAACGGCTTCAATGTCTGAATACCCTGTTAATAATATTCGAATAGGTTTTTGATATTTTTCTACTATAATTTCAAAAAATTCCACTCCTGTTCTCTTCGGCATCTTTTGATCCGAAATGATAATATCTACTTGTTCTTTCGCTAAAATATTCAAAGCTTCATAAGAGGAGTTTGCCAATAAAATGGTAAAATCTCTTCTAAAAGAAGCTTTAAAAGCATGTAAATTATTTACTTCATCATCTATATATAAAACCTTAATTTTGCGCATTTATTTTTTTCTTTTGGGGTAACACAATTTCTATTTTTGTTCCTCTTCCTACTTCAGATTCAACAGTAATTATTCCTTGATGATCATCAATTATACTACGTACAATTGACAAACCTAATCCTGTTCCCTCACCTACATTTTTGGTTGTAAAAAATGGTTCAAATAACTTTTCTCTTATTTCTTCTGGAATCCCTATTCCATTATCTTCAATAATAACCTTTACTTTTTCATCTTCTGTTAACAACGTTTTGATACTCACTTCTCCCTCTTCATTAGCCATCTCTTTTTTATGAACTGCAAAAATTGAGTTGTCAATTAAATTCATAAATAATTGATTAATTTTTCCTGGGTTACACTCAATGTTAGGAATATTTCCTAACGCTTTCTTTATCTGAACTCCATTTAGTTTATTGTTTATGAGGACTAATGTTGCTTCTATTCCTTCATTAATGTTTACGTCTTTTAAAGCTCCCTCATCCAATCTAGAAAAAGTTCTCAAACCACTAACAATTTTGGAAGTTCTTATGGCTCCTTCTTCGATACCGTTGATGATCATTTCCAGTTCTTCTTTTAAGTAATCAAAATCTAATTCTGTTTTTAAGGCTTCAATTTCTTTTAGCTGGACGTCCACATCTTCAGTTGGACTCAATGTTTCATATTTTTCAATAACCTCTTTTAAATCTGCAATATCTTGTCTAAGTGGGAAAATATTTGAAGATACAAAATTAATTGGGTTATTAATTTCATGAGCAATTCCAGCGGTAAGTTGACCTAATGAAGACATTTTTTCTGCTTCTACTAATTGAGACTGCGTATTCTTTAAATCAGATAGTGTTCTATTTAACTCAACGGTACGTTCTTCAACTTTTTGCTCAAGAAAAGCATTACGTTCCTTTATCATCTCTTCATTTTTCTTCAACGCTTCTACCCTTTCTTTTTTATAAACATTTATTTTCGCTGCCAAAGCAAATGAAAGTAAAAGTGTTTCTATTCCTGAACCTATTTGCATGGTATATCTGGTAAAATTATTAAATGGCAAGAGTTCTAAATCTTTTAATATATAAATAATTACTCCCATTAAAAAAATTACCCAAGCCACAAAGAAATACTTAGCAGGGCTGTATTTATCAATACTTTTATATGAAGTATATAACATAAATATAGAGACATTAGCTGCTGTAATTTCCATAAGGAAAAAACTAAAATTGAAATACCCTAACAAGGATAGCAAGATAGAAATGATATAAGGAATAAAGAAATAATAAGAGATCTTATATAATGATTTATGATAAAACTTTACTTTAAGAAAATCGTTCATAAACAACAGCGAAGCCATCCCTACTAGAGAGGGAAAAATAAACAAGCTATATTTAGCAATCGTAGGAAAATTAGGCCATAAATACTGGAAAGTATATCCTTGAACACTCGTTTGCGTTAACAGAATAATAATGGCGTAGACAACATAATAAACATAACTCTTATCTCTCACAGATAAGAAGATAAAAAAGTTGTAGATAATACATACTAGCATCGTTCCAAAATATAGGCCAGAAAGAATATCTCGTTTTTTGATATGACTATATATAGACTTAGGACTTCCTACAGTAATCGGTAATTGGATTCCCTCTGAACTAGCGATTTCATAATAAAATGTTTTGATACTATCCTGAGGGATAACACAATCAAAAATGTAATTGGGATCTTTGTATTTTCTTTGTTCAAAAGGAAAATCTTCTCCTGATTTTACGACATTCCACTTCCCATCCTTTTGATAATAAAAATTGACTTGATCTAAAGTTGCTAACGACAATTGCGTTAACAACCGCTCATTTTCAGTACTATTCTTGACGCTAAATCTTACCCAAAATGTTGAACTTGATATCCCCAAATTGGGAACATTTTTATCTGATCGTTCAAATTTTTTATTCTGTACGTCTTCGATAGTGTAAACCGAATTTTTATCTTCTAACACTTCTAAAGTGTTACCTCCAACAATGAAATATTCATGCTCATTAATGCATTCAACGTAATCTTGATTTTGGGCAATTGAAATATTGCCTAACAACAAGATTAGTAGTATAGGGTATAGTATTCTTTTTAACATTTTATTCTATTTTAAAAGAGATAAACTGAACAAATGGATAGACCAAATTATAATAAATCTCACAAATATTATTTTTATTTTTCTCAATTCTATGTTGATTCGGGATATTTCTTAGTGATAACATTATATTCTTATCGTTTTTAGCTGCTTTTTCTATTGTTTTTACATTTAAGACTCCAATAACATTAGCGATATAACGATCATTTGGATAAGGAAAATTTCCTTTTGTCCCTACTCCATAATCAACTTCAAAGCCGACTTCTTTGAATAAAGTCAAGGTATAACTAGCACATATTCCTAGCAATTTTGATATTCTCAACTGACTTACTGATGAGATAGAAGCCCACATTAGGTATCTACTAATTCCTAGTCCTGCACCATTTTTTGCGACCCACAATCCGCATGATTCAGCTACTCCACCATTTACTCCGTAAGCTCTTACTTTATCATGTATTTTACTATCCATATCTCCTACAGCGGCCTCCACAGGAAGTTCACAAATACCATCTGCAATATGGATTCGTGTACCACCAACAAGTGAATTTAATTCCATATCCTTAGCCACAATACAATACACATTAGGATTATTCATCCACTTTTCATTATTTGTTGTTATGTTTTCAATTCCATAATCAATCAAAACCTGTCGATGTCCATTTAAATATTGTTGGCACAAATCTGGTTCGTCTATGGCTCGATACACAAAAATTCTAATATTTCGTTCTGTACTACTCAACATATATCAATACATCACCTATCCCTCTTCTAATTGAACGCTTTAATGGCTCTGAATTGGAAACAAGTCTAAAAAAGAAAACGTTTTGTTCTGTATTTTTCAAGGCACATACTTCAAAAAACTGTTTAGATAACTTGTTCAATTCGTTTTCAATTGGGGACAGTCCCTCATAACATTGGTCTTCGATTCTAGGAAAAATAAAAGCATTAATTGATATGGGTTGAATTCCGATATCTAATTTTGTAGCAGTTAACCATAACCGTTCCAAAGCTCTTCCTCCCTCAAAAAACTTATTTTCATCTGTTTTTGGCATTGTTAACATCGCCAGAGAAGCAGCATTTGTAATGGTTTTTTCCATGGTCTTTTTGAAAGCTCCTCCCAGATTCCATTGTTCATTGTTTTTTACAACATCCCAACTCTTAGCAACAATTAAACCTGCTTCTTCTTTGGGGGTGAGGTCAATTGTTTTAATGTCCAATCCATCTCTATGCAAAAGGTTTTCTTCTTCTGTCCAGCGCAACTCGTTCATAAAATGAGCATGACCTGCTTTATTGGTATAAAACAAACGGTCTAACTCACATAAAATCTTTTTTATTTCATTTTTTTGTGATTCATCCTTAAAAAATCTTATTCCAGCTCCCTCGGTTTCTAGCACGCTATCTTTTATTAATCGTAAATCATCCTCTTTAAGTTCATGACTTTCGAACAACCGTCTATTGGTAGTTCTCTTACTGATATATTGCTGTAAATCTGCCGTAGGTTTATTTTCCGAAAAAAACGTAAAAGCTGCTATTAAATTAGAAGATTGGCTAAAAGGGAACAACTCATATTTAACCCCGGCTTGAATAGTACTAGAAGCAAGGATTAAGTTTTCTGTAGCGGCTCCAAAAGCAATAAAATTAGCTTGATTTTTATAATTTAATATCGATTCTTTTCTATAAATATCATTGAAAAGGTATAGTGTTCCTCCTTTAAAAATCCATTTCCAAGGTTGAATATTACCTCCAGATGGAGCTAAAATAGAAGCTTCAACCAATGTCAGCACTTCTTTTTCTGTTAAGTATTTTGAGGATTTTACATTTGGAAAGTTGAGCTCAAAACGCGCTATCATACTTTCATAATCTGCTATTTCAGAATCTTGCAACTTGGAGCGATTCACTGTAAATGCCCTTTTTTCAATTGGTGCATCCATTCCCACATTGATGAGCTCTTCTAAATCAACAAAACATCTTCCTGACTTTTGAAAATCTCCTAATAAAATTCTTCGACAAACATCGGTACATATACTTCCACCAAGAACCACTCCTGAAGCCAATTGAGGCCATGTTGTTATGGTCTCTTGAATTTCAATCATTGATGCTTTTAATCGATTTGTTGAAGTCTTAACTCCTATCATTGGTAAGAGATATGGTACTTTTTCTTCATTGGTTTTAGCATATTTTAATACACTTAAATCTAAATGGTCAATTAGCCCGTGTAAAATGGGCAAATCAGGTTCTAAATCAAAACGTTCTACATCTGTTGTCCCACGGTCAGAAGAATTCATGACTACTGGCACTCCATACTCTTTTGCTTTTTGCCTAACAAAGACTTTCTCATACAATCCATCACAGACCTCAATGCATAAATCCAAGCCATTACCATCAAGAAAAAAATGATTGATGTTTTCTTCTGTTATTCCCTCGTGTAGGCAAGTCACTTTGATATACGGATCAATTTCTGCTATTTCTCTGGCAACAACTACTGTTTTTTTAAGCCCTAAGTTGATCAAACTTGTTTGAATTCTATTCAGATTAGAAAGCTCAATTTCATCAAAATCAGCCAATACAATTTCTCCACATATTCTTTCTAACGCCATAGTTGTCGCTATCGCTTTTCCAACAGATAAACCAACTATCCCTATTTTCTTTTTAAATAGTTTTTGTTCTTCTTCTGGAGTTATTTTATAATGATTCCTATTGGTCCTTACTTCAACAAATTCTTCCTCATCTAATAAATGAATCACTTTATTTTTCCAAGGATAATAAATCCATACTCCCACATTTTCAATGGCATTCTTACCGACATACGCTTTCATTTGTTCTTGGTATGCAGAATGGGATAAATTTTTCTTAGGATTTCTTAACTTAATCAACTCATAAATCTGGCTTTGTATTTCATCTACAACAGCAATAGATTTATTATTCATTAAAAGTTTTTCTAATTCCTCTTTTTCTTTTGTGTTTTTTAGTCGAAAAAACTGGGGCAGGTGCACATCATCCTTTGGAGTGAGATAGTCTTTAAACATATTGAGATTTTTGATAGGGTTCTTCTTTAAATATATGTCATTAAAATAATAACTCCCAAATTATTTCTTCGATAAAACCAAGTATTCAAACCATGATTGATATAATTCACAATTTATATCAATTAGTTCACCCATAAATAACATTTGTTAATCACATAATAAAAATAATATTAAAATTTCCATTATATTGCTTTCCGAAACCAATAGAAGAGAAATAAAGTATGGAAGAGAAAAAAGATGAAGCACCTAAAAAATCTAATATTTTATATATAGATGATGAGCGGAGTAATTTAATGGCTTTTAAAGCTTCCTTTAGAAGACATTACAATATTTTTATTGCAGATAATGTAGTTGATGCTAGAGAAATATTAGAAGAGAATGAAATTGAAATCATACTTACTGATCAAAGAATGCCCGATATGACTGGTGTAGAGTTTTTACAATCAGTAATTCCAGACCACCCTGAACCAATGCGTATACTCGTGACTGGATACTCCGACATTCAAGCGGTTATTGATGCCATCAATAAAGGGCAAGTCTACAAATACATCTCCAAACCTTGGGAAAATAATTACTTAAAGGTAGCCATAGATAAAGCGCTAGAAGTTTATAGTCTTAGAAAAGAAAATAAAGAACTCACAAAAAGCTTGTTAAAAGCCAATCAACAATTGGAGTTTATGCTTCGTCAAAAACTTATTTAAGAATACAATTTACTTGATAGAACTAGCATAAAAAAAGCCATAAAACAAAATTGTTTTATGGCTTTTTAAATTAATAACTTAAAATCTTAAACTCTGTCCTTCGATTAACAGCATGTGCATCTTTACGTTCACTTTTAGTAGGCAATTTGGCTATTTCTGTATCAGAAATAATGGGTTGTTCTTCTCCATAGCCTTTATACTCAAAACGAGAACTTTCAAATCCAGCTTTTACTAAATAATCCACAACTGCTTTTGCTCTATTTTGAGATAGTTTGGTATTATATGACGCACTTCCCTGAGTGTCTGTATGACCTGAAATTTCAACTCTCAATGTTTTGTTTTCTGTCAACAGCTCAATCAAACGATCTAATTCTAGTTTTGAGATTGGTTTAATGGTCGAACGATCTAAATCAAAGAATATATTTCTTAATACTATTGACTTACCAACCTGAATTTTCTTCAAATAGATTGTTTTTTCAAATTCTGTATACCCTGCACTTTCTGGAATTTCAAAATTTTCACTATGAAAAAGATATCCCTCAGCATTTACAGCAATCCCATAATTTTTACCAGCAGGTAAAGACAATAAGAAGTCTCCTGTTTTCCCATCTGAAGAGAAACTAGAAACCTTTTTTTGTGCTTGATTATCCACCAATTCTAGTGTTGCTGATATGGGCTGTTTGGTTTCTTCATCTAAGATTAGACCTTTTAGAATAGTCAAGTTATTCGCTATTTCCAATTCCACCTCAGCCTGTATCATTTTTTCTTCAATTGGAGCAGCTACACTAGCCAATAAATTGTCTTCTCCGCTCATTAATGGCTCTTTAGGTTTTCCCAAGAATGAGATCATAAAAATATCATCTCCACCATCAGCACGATATGATGAATAATACCCATGCTTACCATTGGCAGCCATAATAAAATGTAAATCATCATCTGTAGTATTCACAGGATAACCTATATTTTCAGGTTTTCCCCAAGTTCCATCCTCTTGCTTTTTAGAAAAGAAAATATCATAGCCTCCCATTCCTTTATGTCCGTCTGAAGAAAAATACATAGTTTCCCCATCTGGATGCATAAATACACCTATCTCATCATAAATAGTATTCACTTTAGGCCCAACATTTTCTGCGTCTCCCCACTCCCCTCTTTTTTCATTCCATTTAGCAACCCAAATATCTCTTTCTCCTCGTGTTCCTTCTCTATTAGAGACAAAATACAATTCTTTTCCATCATAACTTAAACTCGCCCCCGAATCCCAAGACATATCACCGTTTACTCTTTTACCCAAGTTTTTAGGTTTACTCCATTCTCCATTGACATACAAAGATTGATACAAGTCTCCACCAGCATTAGAGCTGTATAAAAAAAGTGTTTTTCCATCATTGGACAATCCTGCTGTAGCATCATGCTCTTTAGTATTTATCTTTTCACTAATCGAAATTGCTTGGGTCCAATTTCCATTTTCATCTTTAGTTGAAATAAATACATCTTCATTGTAATGACCTCCTGCTTGCTCTTTACTTGTTTCACTTGGTCTTCTTGATGTAAAAATCATCATCGACTCATCAGCAGTAATTAACGGACCGTATTCAGGGTATTTACTATTAATTTTACCTCCTACATTGTCGACCCAAACTCTAACAGGAGTAGTCATTAACTCTTTAGCACGATCACATTCCGCTACTAATTTATCTAATTCTAGCAACTCTTTTGTCTCAGACACTTCCAATTTCATTCGGTGAATCTCAAACTCCTCTTGTGCTTTATCAAATTTATAATTTAATTGATAGCCTTTACCAATTTTATAGTGAATATCTTTAGCAACTGTAGGGCGTAATTCATAAGCTTTTAAAAAGTATTTTAAACATTTTACCTTTTCTGTAGAATGTAAATAACAATTGCCTAATCGATAATTTAACTGCGCATTATTGGGATTAAAAACATTAGCTTTCTCTAGTTTATAGATTGCTCCTTTCCAATAATATTCCCCTTTTTCATAGATATCTAAACCATCATTTAGATCTTTCATTGCAACTTTAAATTCATCTTTACGGTCTTTAAAGTATTCTTTTTTAAAAGGGATAGATTTATCTTGGCTATAACTAAAACCTAGACTAACGATACTGATTAATAAGATGATAACTCTTTTCATTATTTCTTGTTTTAATTACAAACTGATTTATAATATGTTTCACCGGCTTCTAAGCCCAACTCACTTGACTTCTTCCAGTCTTTACAGGCTCCTTCCACATCCCTTACCATTTCTTTAGCTATTGCTCTATTAAAATAGGCGTAAGCATAATCTTTCTTCAACTTTACTGCTTTATCGGCATCTACTAGCGCTTTTTTCCACTCTTCCAATTTGATATAAGCCGAAGCTCTATTGTTATAGGCAAAAGCATATTCAGCGTTAATTTTAATTGCTTGGTCAAAGTCTTTTAATGCTTCTTCAAATAATTGTAATTTCATCTTAGCAATCCCCCTATTGTTATAGGCTATCGCATAATCTGCTTTATTGGAAACGGCATCAGAATAAGCTTCAACAGCTTTTTGATAGTTTTCATCTTTTCGATAAGCAGATCCTAAATTATTATAGGCTATCGCCATCTTCCCATCAGCATTCACTGCTTTTTCATAACTTGAGATTGCCATTTTTAATTGATCTAATTTTAAATACGCAGATCCTAAATCGTTCCAAGCATAGGCATAATTAGGTTTAATTGATACTGCTTTTTTTAAATCAGCCTTAGCTTTGGCATATTCTTCTTGTTGAAAAAAAATAACTCCTCTTGTATAAAAATATAAAGGTTCAGAGGAATTGTTATCAATGGCCTTTGTATAGTTTTCTATCGCTTTAGAAACTTCTTTGTCCTTTTCAAATACTTTTCCCATGGTAAAAAAAGCTTTATCCAATTTAGGGTTTAGTAATACAGCTTCAACTAAATCTGTCATCCCTTTATCTTTTTGAGAAGACTCAATATAACTTACTCCTCTATTTAGATAGATCTCAGCAAAATTGGGGTTATAAATTAATGCTTCAGTAAACAATTGAATTGCCTGATTATATTTTTCAGCTGTCATTTCCGAAACTCCTTTATTGTACAATAATTGAGCTTTAGCAGTACTATCTGTTTCACCTAAAGAGTCTAACTTCGATAGGAATGCTTCTTTATCTTGAGCCCAATAAGGTGCTGTGATAAAAAAAACAAGGAGTAGAATTAAATTTCTTATTTTCATTCTTTTCATTTTAATAATATCTCTAAATATAAAAAAATAAAGTTTTAACACTAACATAATCTATACTAAACTAGCTCAAAAATTGATTATATTTGCCAATTCTATTACAAATTAGCATGAGTAACAAAACATTCTTAGTTTTATTTTTCGGCTTATTCTCTCTCTCTTTTTTGAGCCAAGAACTCAAGCAATCAATTAGAGGAGTTATTACCAATAGCTTTACCGAACAACAAATTCAAGATGTGCATGTAGCTCTCATTTTGAATCAAAAAATAATTGCGCAAACCATTTCTAATCAAAAGGGAACTTTTGTGTTTGACTCTGTTGAGTTAGGAACTTATGACATTTCTTTTTCTCATGTTTCTTACCTCCCCTATACCCTACCCAATGTTATCGTATACTCTAAAAAAGAATGTATTGTAAATGCACAAATGGAGTTTTCATCTTATCTCTTAGATGAAGCCCTTATCGAAATCCCTGAAAAAGAACGTGGAATTACCAATAATACTATGGCTTCTGTTAGTGCTTATTCTATTCGAGTTGAGGATGCCCAACGTTTAGCTGGAGCTTTAGACGACCCTATAAGAGCAGCAGGAACATTACCTGGAGTTACTTCTGACGCTGCTTTTTCAGAAAACTTTATTTCTATTCGAGGGAATTCTCCAAGAGGATTGAAATATCAGATGAATGGTATTGAACTTGCTAATCCTACTCACTTTGCTCGTATAGGAAGTTCTGGAGGAACGTTCACCATCTTTAGTATGCAGCTATTAGATAATAGTGACTTTTTTTCAGGTGCATTTCCTGCTGAATATAGCAACGCTTTAGCTGGAGTTTTTGACGTAAAGTTTCGTAAAGGGAATACTGAAAAAAATGAATATACGGTGCAACTCGGTACTCTTGGACTTGATTTTGCAGCAGAAGGCCCTCTACAGAAAAAAAACAACAGCTCTTTTCTTTTTAATTACCGTTATGCTACAGTTGGAATGGCTCGACTTATTGGCTATCCTACAGAACCAACTTACCAAGATTTATCTTTTAACTTAAACTTTCCTTTTAAAAAGGGTGGAGCTTTGAGTTTATATGCTATTTCTGGGACAAGTGATCGGGCAAGAATTGCGGAGTTAGATAGTTTGACTTGGAAAAAAGATGTTGATCGTTACAACCTCTCTTTGGTGAGTAATATGGTTACTCTGGGGGCTAACTATACTAAGCCTATAGGAGAAAACACCGTTTTTAACGCTGCAATAACAGGAAGTTATACGAATCAGATTGACAATAAAAAATACATCACAGACGATTACCTAGAACTCACAAGAAACATCAATGAATACAATCAATTACCCTTAAGTATAGCTGGTAGTTTTAAGCATCTTTTTAGTTTAAAACACAGTAATAAAACAGGTTTTTCATACAGAACAACTCGACATAATTGGTTGGCTCAAAAATATAACTTTACTTCCAACAATCTAGATACGATTGTTAATGGAATAGGAAACTCTGCCACATCAAAAATATATACCCAATCTAAATTTGACATTACTAAAAAGTGGCGATTTGTAGCAGGGGTAAATTTACTTCATTTTAATGTCAATGATGAATTATCCATAGAACCTAGAACAGGTTTAACGTATCAACTCAATCAAAAAAACCAACTTTCTCTGGCTTATGGGTTACATAGTCAAATTGAAAATTATGCCATCTATCAAACCCAAATAAAGGACAGCATAGGCACAATCAACTTTCCCAATAAAAAGCTAAATTTTGCCAAGGCTCACCACTATGTTCTTTCTTATAAAACTAAATTAATTGCTAATCATCACCTTAGAATTGAAGCATATTACCAAGACTTATCTAATATACCAACTGAAGCAAATGGTTCTTATTCTACTGTTAACATAGGAGAATTAGATGACATTAGGAGTTTGACTAACGGAGGTGAAGCCGAAAATTATGGCGTTGACATTGGTTTAGAACGCTATGCCGAAGGTGGACTATATTACATGATTAACACCAGTATTTTTGAATCTAATTATACTGGTGGTGATGGCATAAGAAGAAGTACTGAATATGATTATGGTTACAATATTCGTTTTTTAGCTGGGAAAAACTATATGATAGGAGAAAAGAAAAACAAAAAGAACTATATCGGATGGAATACGAATGTTTCCCTGGTTGGAGGAGCTCCATATACCCCATTGGATTTAGAACAATCTAAAATTCAACAAGAAACAGTTTTAAATGAATCCTTAGCTTTTTCAGAACGTGAAGATGACCTGTTGTTTATTGATGTCACTTTAACCTATAAAATCAACAAACCAAAATACATCGGTATTTGGAGTTTACAAATCAAAAATATTTTCTCAAATGGGAATGCTATATATAGAGAGTATGATGCTGTTTTAGACCAAGCTGTTACCATCCCCTCCTCTAGTTTTTTTCCTAATTTGAGTTATAAAGTCCAATTTTAACGTTTTATAACTTCTACAATTAGTAGGTTTCATTGCAAATGCTAACTTTGTTTTATGGCTAATTTTTCAATTTATATTTCGATGTTCTTACTTGGGACATTTAAATTTGTTTTTGCTGCAGGTCCTGGCATTGCTGCCAACTTACCTTTTTTTGAAATATACCTCACTGTTGTGCTTGGAGGGTTATTTAGCTTTAATCTTTTTTATTTTATGGCTAACCAATTTATTAAAAGAAATTTGGAAAAAAAATTAGCAAAAATTAAAGCTGGTACATACAAGCCTAAAAAAAACTTTACAAAATTAAATAAGACGTTAGTCCGGTTAAAAATGACCAACACTGGATTTTGGTTAATTACTATATTGGGACCTGTTTTCTTATCTGTTCCTATTGGAACCATTATTGTTGCCAAATTTTATCGTCATCATAAAGAGACTTATTGGATAAGCTCAATAAGTTTACTTATTTTTGGAGGAATTTTCACCAAACTTTTTCAAACAATATTTGTATGAAGCCTACCATTAAACATGTTTTCTTTGATTTAGACAGAACATTGTGGGATTTTAATGCTAATTCTAGAGAAGAATTAGCTCATCTATGGAAAACTTACCATCTCCATCAAAAAGGTATTTCATTGCCAGAAGAGTTTATTAAAATCTATGAAAAAGTCAATGAGGAATGTTGGGCGCTATACCGTAAAAACGAAATAACTAAAGAAGCCTTAAGAGGAAAGCGGTTTAAAGATACTTTAGCTTATTTTGGTATTCAAGAAACTGGCTTGGATGAAAAAATAGGTGCTAGTTATATTCAAAACAGTCCCCAACGTACCATACTTGTAGAGGGGACAATTGATTTATTAAGCTACTTAAAAGAGAAATATACCTTACACATTATTACCAATGGTTTTAATGAGGTTCAACATTTAAAGTTAGAGAATTGTCAACTTACTCCATTTTTTAACGAAGTGATTACTTCTGATGAAGTTGGTGTTATGAAACCTAACCCTAGAGTCTTTGAATATTCATTACAAAAAGCCCAAGCCAACAACAACGAAAGTGTATACATCGGCGATTCATTGAAAATAGATATTGAAGGCGCCTTAAATGTTGGAATGCATGCAATCTTCTACAATCCAACTCAAAAAGAGCATTCTCTTAATATTTTAGGAGATGTCACTCAACTAAAAGACATCAAAAACATTCTATAATTATGGGTTCTAAAATCTTATATTATCTGGTACTTATCCCCATTTCGAAGTTACCTTATCCACTACTCTATCTACTTTCTAACTTTGTGTTTTTCTTGATGTATAGAGTTATTGGCTATCGGAAGAAAGTTGTTTTAAAGAATATTCAACGCTCTTTTCCAAATAAATCTCAACAGGAACATCAAAAAATAATGACGGACTTCTATCGTCACTTTTGTGATCTTATTTTAGAAAGTGTTAAAGGCTTTAGCTTAAAAAAAGAAGAAGCCTTAAAACGTTTTGTTCTCACCAACCCAGAAGTTGTTGATCAATTTTATGAAAAAGGTCAAGATGTGATTTTTGTAGGTGGGCATTATAATAATTGGGAAATTTTAGCGATTAGTATGGGGTTGCAAATGAAGCATATTCCCGTAGGAATTTACAAACCATTATCTGATCAGTACATGGATAAAAAGATGAAAACTTCTCGTGAGAAATACCGTTTAAAAATGTGTGCAACGCATGAAGTAAAAGAATTAATGCCCCAACAATTAGAGCAACCCAAAGGAACTATCTTTGCCATTGATCAAAGTCCATCCAACCCTAAAAAAAGTTATTGGATGAACTTTTTAAATCAAGAAACTTCTGTTTTGTTTGGAGCAGAAAAATATGCTACAGAACTTAACCTACCTGTTATTTTTTGTAAAATTGAAAAGACCAAACGAGGCCATTACACTGGAACACTAAAATTATTGTGTGAAACCCCAGCTGATCAACCTTATGGTTACATCACGCAACTTGGAACTAAAGAATTGGAAAAAGATATACAGGCTGTTCCTCAATATTGGTTATGGACCCATAAAAGATGGAAGCATCAACGACCTGAGGGAATTGAACTTCACAATGATATGGTATGATTAGTGATTTAGATTTATTTTACGAAAAACAAGAAGAACCGAATAAGTCTTGTTTTCTAGCATTACGTTCAATTATTCAAAGTTTAGACCCTAATATTACTGAAGCATACAAGTATAAGTTGCCTTTTTTTCTTTATAAAAACAAAATGTTTTGTTATTTGTGGAAAGATAAACAGACTAATTTCCCATACATAGGTGTAGTTAAAGGGAATGAGATTGATCATCCACTATTGGAACAGGGAAACCGAAAAAAAATGAAAGTACTCTCTATTTCTCCCAACGAAGATATTCCTATTGAAGCTTTAGAAGCTATCTTAAAAACTGCTATTAATTTATATTAAATAGCGATTAATATCATATTTTTTTAATAATATCAGAAATAATATTAGATTTAGTTTTTTATCATTGATGTTTAACCAATAAAACGATCTATTAGAGCAAATGACCTATAACAATTTTATTGTTTGTTTATTCTTTTTATCCACTACATCTGTATTTTCTCAAAGTGAAAATCTTCCATATTCTCTACCCGACAGTACACTAGATGCTATTCTCGTTGAACTACAAAACAATGCTTATGAACAAGCTTTAACCATTGTAGACTCCGCATTGGAATATGAACATGTATTACTTAAAGAGCAAGAGCAATTAACTCATCATAGGTATCTATCCCAACTTTATGGATTTAAAGGGCAAATTAGTTGGGTATTGGACAATAATTATTCAGACGACTACTTTTTAAAAAGCATTCAATATGCTCAAAAAATCAACGATTCCAATACTGTTGGTAAAAACTATTTGAACCTAGGTCGTGTCTATGAGACAAAAGCAAACTATTCAACCTCTATTCGTTATTATATCGAAGCTTTGCCTTATTTAAAAAAGGACTGTGGTTTATACTCCCGAACGTTAGATAACATCAGTTATAGTCTTTGTATTCAAGAAAAATATACTGAAGCTTTACCCTATTTATATCAAGCGCACTCTATTGCAGAATCCTGCAATGACACCATTCAAAAAGTAAATATTTATAATTCTATTGCGGCCTTTTACACCTCCACAAAGATCCATAAAGATTCTATTCCCTTTTACTTGAATAAAGCACTTGTTCTTGCTAAGACTTATAAGTACTTGGAAGGTATCTCTATCGCAAACTCTAATTATGCTGATTATTATTTAGCCTATGAAGATTATGATAAAGCCTTAAAATACTGTCAATTCGGTTTAACTGAAGCTATAGCGATAAAAGATATAGAGTCTAAAGGAATTAGTTTATTACAACTGGGACTTATTCATTTTAAATTAGCTCATTATCAACAAGCAATTCACTTTTATGAAGAAGCCATTTTAACTTTTAATCAAATTCATGCAACGAATTACGAGGCAGATGTTTTTTTTAATTTGTCTGAATCGTACAAACAAATAGGGAATTATGAACAAGCTTACCTTCACTTTAAAACTTATCAAACTTTAAACGATAGTATTAACAGTGCTAAAAAAGCAAAAGAATTTAACGATGTACTCATTAAATACGAGACCAATAAAGTTAAAGCTGAAAAGGCTTTGATTGTTAAAGAAAATATTATTCAAGAGCAAACCATTCAACAAAACAAAATACAGTTTATGACTTTAATTGTCATATTCACTTTGATTTTAATTGTTGTAATTATTGTAGGTGTTTATTTAAATGCTAGAAAAAAAGCCAAACTAATTGAGCTAGAATTAGCAGAAACTCAGCACCGATTGAATATGGAAAAAAAGCTTAGAAAATCTGAGATTAAATCTATTCGAGCACAAATGAACCCTCATTTTATTTTTAATGCTATTAACTCTATCCAAGCATTGGTTCTTAATAAAAATAAAGATGAGGCCTATCAATACCTCCATCTCTTTTCCAATTTAATGAGAAATACATTAGATTTTTCTGAACAGGAGTTTATTACACTAGCCACTGAAATTGACTTTTTATCCAGTTATTTAGCTTTAGAACAACTCAGGTTTAATGGGGAGCTTTCTTATGAAATTGAACATCGTTCTATTCCTACAGAAGCGTTAATCCCCTCTCTCATTATTCAACCTTTTGTTGAAAACGCTATTAAGCATGGACTATTTCATAAACAAGGTAAGAAAATGATTAGGGTTCATTTTAAAGTCATCGAAAATGGATATCTAAATTGTAAAATAATAGACAATGGAGTGGGAAGAAAAGCGGTAGAAGCCATACAGAAAAGAATGCTTAATAAACATCATTCGTTTGCTACCGAGGCTATAGATCGGAGAATCTCTATTTTAAAATCTTTTTACGGCTCTAAGGTCAACTGTGAAATTATTGATTTATTTTTAGAGGATGGTGTAACTCCAAAAGGAACAGCTGTAAATATTACTTTACCCCTTAAACTCGTTAAATAATGTCGATAAATTGTATTCTAATTGATGATGAACGCTCTGCCAGAAATAATCTGGCGAACTTACTTCAGCGTCACTTTCCTGATATAACTATTTTAGCAAAAGCAACCAATCTAATGGAGGGGGTGGAAAAGATTAAACAATTGCAGCCAGAAATTGTATTTTTAGACGTAGAAATGCCTCAATATTCTGGTTATGAAATCATCGACTTCTTTGATCGAATTGACTTTCAAATTATTTTTGTCACAGCTTACGATAAGTATGCTATTAATGCTTTTGAAGTTAATGCAGTTGACTATGTCTTAAAACCTATTCATTCATCTAAATTGATTGATGCGGTGAATAAAGCTAAACTAAAACTACATGATCAAGAGTTATTATGTAACTACGAAAAAATTATACAAGAATTTAAAACCGGCATTCCTAAAACGATTCTTATCACCGACAATAACTACAAACAGAATATTGTTATAGAAAACATTATAGCCATTGAGGCTCAACGCTCCTATGCTAATATTCACCTCAATGATAACAGAAAAATACTGGTATCTAAAAACATTGGCTATTTTGAAGAAGAATTAAAAACGGAACAATTGTTCTTTCGTTCCCATAAATCTTGGTTGATTAATATTAAATATATCATCAACTATTCTAAAACCAAATTAATTGTTAACCTTAAAGGGGATATTTCTGCCAAATTATCTAGATATAAAACGGTACAAATTGATGGCGTTTTATATAGTAGTTAAGCTCCTATTTAACTAATTCTACAATTCTCCTCACCAGATAAATCAATTGTGTTAATTGTATGAATAAAATCTAGGCGAATAGTTGTTCCTGTATTTAATTTTAAATACTCTGCTTTATCTTTGGTATAGACATCATTAATGATTCCCTTTTCTGATTGTATGGTATCGTCTTTTTGATGAGTTATGGTCACCTCTACTTTTTGTGAAGCCCAAACTAACAGCTGATCATAAACTCCACAATTAATTGGTTGATATGCTTTCATCTTCTTGCTTTTCTTAACTTAACAAAGGTAATACTTATTAGAAGACTAATGAAAAAAGTCATCCATGTAAAAGACTGAATCCCTTTAATTACATAAAAACTTTTAATGTCTTGAATTGATGAAATACTATGATATAATAATTTATTATCAGTATATCCTCCAATATTTATCCCTCCCCAATCCGATAAAGCAGTAAAAAGTCGATAAAAGAAGAACAGTACTAAAATCAATAAAAATGTAAGTGTTGGGATTAGAAAATTAACCGTCTTTGATATGGAAATGTTTAAAATCCATAAAAGAAAAATAGTTATAACTCCATAGATAAAAAATAAGCTCCCTCCCCATAACAAGGCGACAACAAAAGACCCAATGGCTTCCAATGCTAAATAATCATACTTGACCATTAGGTAATTAGAAAAATATTCTTCAGAAATAAAATAACTTAGGGTATTGATTACCAGACCTAAAACCACGAGCATCAACAACTCACGGATATGTTTTTTCATTAATTGGGGCATCGAAAAAAATAATTAGCGTGAGCTCTAATTTAAGAATAAATATTTGTAATATCCAAAAAACTCTCGAAATAAGCTATAAGCATCTCTCCATTCGAAATAGTCACAATGTACTCCATAAACTTGTGTAACTCCCTGTTTTCTAAACGCTAATTTTGTTCTTGATATATGATAAAACTGACTAACAATCATCACTTTTTTTACCTTTGGAAACAACTTTTTAAAATTGGCAGCTGTTAATTGTGTAGTATTTCCTTGATTATCAATTTTAATCCTCTCCTTTTCTACCCCATTTTGAATTAAATATTCAGCCATTTTTGTTCCCTCGAAATGGCCTTCTTTACCTAAACCACCACTAACGACAATCATCGGAGCTAATCCCTGATTATAAAGTGCTACACCTTTATCTAACCTTGCTTTTAAGCGGAGTGACAATGTCCCATCTTGCTTCACTTTATTTCCCAAGATAACCATCATTTCTACCTTAACTTCTTCATCTGTTAGCCCATCATACACTATAGAAATTTGATGAATCAAAAACCACAAGAGGATTCCAAATGCCCCCCATTTCATTGTTTTTTTCTTCTTCATTTAATTAGGTATAAAAAAAGCCTCTTTCAAATTTGAAAGAGGCTTTTTTATGCATTTATTAATATATTCTATTAAGCAGGTACATTTAAAAGTTCAGCCATTTTAGCTCCAATCTCAGCTGGAGAATCAACAACATGTACTCCACAATCTCTTAAGATTGCTTTCTTAGCAGCAGCAGTATCCGCTTCACCACCAACAATAGCACCAGCATGTCCCATCGTTCTACCAGCAGGAGCAGTTTCTCCAGCGATAAATGCTACGACAGGTTTTGTTCCATTTTCTTTAATCCATGCTCCAGCTTCAGCTTCAAGGTTACCACCGATTTCTCCAATCATAATGATACCTTCTGTTTCAGGATCATTCATTAATAATTCAACAGCTTGTTTAGTTGTTGTACCAATAATTGGATCACCTCCAATACCAATTGCTGTAGTTTGTCCTAATCCAGCTTTTGTAATTTGATCAACAGCTTCGTAAGTTAAAGTTCCTGATTTACTTACAATACCAACAGTTCCTTTGTTAAAGATGAAACCAGGCATAATTCCTACCTTAGCCTCTCCAGCTGTAATAATTCCTGGACAGTTTGGCCCAATAAGTGTACAATCTTTATCAGTCAAATATTCTTTAACCTTAACCATATCTGCTACTGGAATACCTTCTGTTATACAAACAACAACTTTAATTCCCGCTTCAGCAGCTTCCATAATTGCATCTGCAGCAAATGCAGGTGGAACAAAGATTATAGACACATCTGCACCAGCTTTTTCTACAGCTTCATCTACTGTGTTAAAAACAGGACGATCTAAGTGAGTTTGCCCTCCTTTACCTGGAGTAACTCCACCAACAACGTTAGTACCATACTCTATCATTTGACCAGCATGAAAAGTACCCTCACTTCCTGTGAACCCTTGTACTATTACTTTAGAATCTTTGTTTACTAATACACTCATTATGTTTTATTTTTATGAAATTCGTTTTTAACTTCCCCAAAGATAATAATAGATATTAAAATTACATATCTAATTTAGGTTTTAATCAAAAAAAGTTTTAAACGATTTAATCACTTTCTTTTCAAAAAAAAACGTTCCAAATTATCATAATAAGGAACGTTTTTTACAAAATATTTATTGCTTATTTATTTTTCGTAAACTGAAGCTTTATCGAATTTTACACATAATAAATAGTAGAAACAAGCTCTGTATTTATTTCTGTTAGATTTTCCTAACTGCTCAACAACCTCTCCAATTGCTTTGTCTAATTCAGGAGAATCTTTTAATCCTAACTTTTTGATTAAGTAGTTATTCTTAACAGTAGCTAACTCAGCTTCATCTGATCCTGAAACTGTTGAAGCATCTTTGTTATAGATAGCAGGTCCACATCCAATCGTTACTTTTGTTAACAAATCCATATCAGCAGTAACACCAGCTTTTTCTTTTAATTCTTTTGCGTACAATGCGATTAAATCGTCTCTTTTACTCATTTTATTGTTTTTAAACGTTGATTAATATTTTCTCCTACTAATGTAGGAATACATTTTTACTTATCTGTTAAATTTTGCTTATTTTTTATAAAAATATTTTTCTGATTCAAAAAACACCTTTATGATTATTTCTATCTACCTTTGTTGCTATGAGTTTAGAAGAAGTAAAAAGCTATATTAATTCTATCAGAAGGGATTTTGCTGATCGTCCTTTGAGTGAGGCTGTAGTAAAAGAGAATCCGTTTGAACAGTATGCAGTTTGGTTTGAAGAAGCTGTTAATTCTCAGATTTTAGACCCCTACGCCATGTGTTTATCTACTGCTACTAAAACAGGAATTCCTTCCTCTAGGATTGTTTACATGCGCGATATTATTGATGAACAATTTATCTTTTACACCAATTATAACAGTCAAAAAGGAATAGAATTGGCTGAAAACCCAAATGCTGCTTTAAACATTCATTGGGGTGAGTTGGAACGTCAAATTAGAATCGAGGGGATTGTTACTAAAGTTGACGAAGCTATCTCGGACAGTTATTTTGCAGCTCGACCAAAAGAGAGTAAAATTGGAGCATGGGCTTCTAAACAAAGTAATCAATTAGTAGATCGAAAGGAATTAGAACTGAAAGTTCAACAACTTACTGAACAATATAAAGGTAGTGAGGAAATTCCAAGACCCGATTTTTGGGGAGGTTATCAACTCAACCCAACTCGAATTGAGTTCTGGCAAGGAAGACCCAGCAGGTTACATGACCGTATTATTTTTGAAAAAATTGATCAACAATGGAAAATAGCACGTTTATCACCTTAACTCAAAAATACTTTTCTAGATTTTCTTATGGCCCCCAACAATTGAATATTCCCGTTCGGAAAAAAACAAAGTTAATTGTTGTTATTCCTTGTTATAATGAGGCTGAATTAATCCGTTCTTTAGCTTCATTAAAGGCTTGCACTGTTCCCAATGCTATTTGTATTGATGTGATTACGGTAGTTAATCATAGTGAGCGGGCATCCGAAGCTATAAAGTTACAGAACGAACAAACTTATAAAGCTGCTGTTAAATTTGGGGAGCAACACTCCGATGAATCCTTACAATTTTTAACCTTAAAAGCTTTTGATTTACCAAAAAAACATGCTGGAGTAGGATTGGCAAGAAAAATAGGTATGGATGAAGCTTTATACCGTTTTCAAGCATTAAATGAGGATGGAGTTATTTGTTGTTTTGACGCTGATTCTTTATGTGAATTTAATTATTTTGAAGCCATCTATCAAGCTTTTAATGACAATACGATTAATGGTGCTTCTATCCATTTTGAGCATCCTGTTGAAGGAGATGAATATGCTTCTAATATTTATAAAGGAATCATTGACTATGAACTCCACCTCAGGTATTATAAAAATGCCATTAAATATACTGGGGCTCCTTATGCCTTTCACACTATTGGATCGAGCATGGCTGTTAGGGCAAGTGCTTATGCCAAACAAGGCGGAATGAACAAGCGTAAAGCAGGTGAAGATTTTTATTTCTTATCTAAAATTATACAACTTGGCAATTTTGGGGAAATTTGCACTACTAAAGTCATCCCCTCTCCAAGAGTTTCTGATCGTGTTCCTTTTGGAACTGGGAAAGCCATTGGAGATATCATTGATCAACAAATTGAAGATTACACGACATATAGCTTTGATGCATTTATTGATTTAAAATTGTTTTTTGCTCAAATTGAAATGAGTTATCATAAAAATAACTACGAGCAACTTCCCACTTCTATCCAAAAATTTATCTCCAGCTCTAAATACACCAATAAAATTGAAGAGATTAAAAAAAACACCAAAACCTTAAAAAGTTATACGCAACGCTTTTACTTTGTTTTTGATGCTTTTTGGATTTTAAAATTTGTTCATTTTTATAGGGATACGATTCAAGAGAATCTCTTACTTAATGATCAGGCTATTCGTCTTTTAGAAGCATTTGATCTACCATTCAATAAGCGCCTAAACAATCAGGAATTACTCTCGATCTATAGAAAGTTCGACTGTTAAATTTCCTCTATTCAAAGTAAGTATATTCATATTTAAACTCAAACTCTGGTTCATCGAGGTGATTATAATTGATTTCTCGCTCTAACAAGTCTTTCTCGTTATACACTTTTACCTTTTTGTGTTGTAACTTATTTTGATGATTTAATGTTTTCGTTTCAATTTCTAACCCTTTATCATTGTAGGTTGTAAGATCTGTTCCTCTTAAGCCTAACTCCCCCTCATACAACTTAAATGAAACCCTGTTTCCATTGGCATCATACTTTGTCATTGATTGTCTTAAAATTTGATTTAAACCATTATATATTGTATTCTTCGTTTCTTGTCCTTTTACATTATATTCAAACACATATTTCGCATACAAACTATCGTTGGCATCATATTTTTCAATTAATTGTATTTTATCATTGGCATCATAATTTTTAATTAATGTTTTCCCTAGAAGCGTTCCCGTACTATCATAATCTACTTCGCTAACCTTTCTCCCTTCGCTATCATAACCAATGTCTTGTTTTAATAAAACAACACCTAAGTCATTCATTTCTGTTTTATTAATAACGTCACCTTTGGAGTTATAGGCATACGATGAAACACTCTTAATACTTCCATCATTATAGTAATCGGTTATTTTTGTTAATTGATTTTTATCATCATAACCTTTCTTTTGGCTATACCTTAAGGTATCCCTTAAAAAAGATTTAAAGCTAGTTTCATCTCCATTTGCATTCAATTCTCTTTCCAACAACGACACCAGGACTTCAGAACTATCGTATAAAGCTCGCTTAATAATTTTATTATCAGCTCCGTATTCAAAAACTTCCTTGGCCACTCTGTAATTATTTCTATAAGTTACCGAATCTACCAAATAACCATTTGAGTTATAATTAGTTTGATAAATATGTAAACGTTCATCACTAGGTTCTCCAAATTTGTATTGTACAGCTATCGCTTTTTTCGACCTTACTTTCTTTTCTCTGTACTCTTTTTGGTAAACTTCTTTTTGTTCTTCTTTAACCTTTTTTTCAGAAACAATTGATTCTTTTTCATTACTTGGTTCACAACTCACCATAAAAAGTGAAGTGATAAAAAACACTCCTCCAACTACTCTATTTATCATATTTTTTTGCATAAAAAAAACCAGAGAGTAACAACTATCTGGTTCTATTCAGTTTCTTATCTATTTACTCTTCCTCTATACTTACTGCCACTTTTGGTGTTTCAGAAATTGATGGGATAATTTTAATATTATCAGGACCTCCATTTCTGTAGACTTCAACTAATCTTTTCATCACAACTTTCTGAGCTGATTTCGTTTTAAAATTAGCAGCTATTTTTTTAGCTAATCGAACTCTACCAGGATCGTTTTTAAGGAAAAAAGTTCTTACTTCTTTATAAAATGACATATTGTTATTATTAAATTTACCCCTTAAAAGTACAATTTAAATCGTATATTAATCGAATATTTTTTAGTTTTTTATATGAAACATGAAAAAATTGCATTGGTCTTACAGGGTGGAGCTTTAAGAACTGTTTTTACCGCTGGAGTTTTGGATGCTTTTGTAAGTCAAAACTTCTACCCTTTCAGCCATTATATTGGAGTTTCAGGTGGTGCCATGTGCCTATCTTATTACCTTGGTAATCAATATAGAGTTACCTTAGAGATCATCAAATCATTATCTGAAGACAAGGAATTTATCAATATTTTGAATGCTTTTAAAGAAGAAGGTATTGTTAATCTTAAGCACTTAAAACACTTTACCACTTCTGAGTACCCCATAAACTATGCTAGAGCTATTGAAAAAACTGAAACTGCAATTGTTGAATTTGTTGCCACCAATATTGATTCTGGAAAACCAGAGTATTTGAGGCCTCACCGCCATTCATGGAACGATTGCTTGATTGCTTCCTCCACTCTTCCCATTTATTCTAAAGGAATTCATGAATTAGAGGGTAAGAAATTGATGGATGGTGGGTGGAGTGATCCTATTCCTGTTCAACGCGCAATAGAATTAGGAGCCACAAAAATCATTGTTATTAGAACAAGTCCTAAACAGCAAAAAGATAAACTATCTTATCTTAACTATTTAGGTTCTTTTTGGAATAAGGAAAAGGAAGCTTGGAAAAAATGTATCAAAGAAGAACACCTTTACTACAATTCAGCCATTGATTTTATGAATCAACAACATGAAGGTGTAGAAATATATCAAATTGCCCCTCCTCAAAAGTTAAAAACAAGCTCGCATTCTAGTTCAAGAAAAAAAGCTGAATATGACTATAGAACAGGGTTGGATTTAGGCTTGCAATTTATCCTTAACAATCAAGCAAACCTCATTTAGAGGAAAGCTTACTTTATCAATTTTACTACTTGGGAAACATTGTTACTTTTTACATGCACAAAATAAATCCCTTGCGGCAATGCTGTATGAGATAAATAGACTTCATCATCATTAAGCATATACTCCCTTAAAACTTGTCCGCTACTATTTAATAACGCTACAGTTCCCTCTAGGTTATTCTGATTATGGAGTACCCAACAGTCTTCAGCTGTTTTAATCTCAAACTTCTTTTCATCTGTACTCACAGAGGTATAAGCTATGGTCTCTTCTTCTCCATTTTTTTCTACTGTTAGCATATAATAGGTGATTGACTTAATTTCAGCAGGATCAGTAGAAGTATAAGTCATGTTTTCATTTCTTAAATCACTTACTGCAATGGTATTTATCATTTTATAATCGGTACCATTTGAACTTTTATATATGTTATAGCTATCAATTAAATCCTCACTTATTGTTTGCCATTCTACAACTACACCTCTATTTTGTTTTCTCGCATTAAAAGCGATCACCTCAACAGAAAGTGGTTGAGCTAAACAAGCCCCCTCATTATTATAAGCGGGAGTTCCAGAAGCATCAAAACTTACATAGTCACCATCAGAACCTGTATTGGCTGAAGAACTAAAGAAAGTGACACTTTGATTACAACTCCCCCATGTCATTGAAGTTGTTCTATTGGCTCCACTTGAATTCCCATATCTACCTGAACCACTGGTATTGCTACAAAATAAAGCATAAACTAACTCTCCATTACCACACATTGTTGAAAAATCATAAACATAAGATGGTGTTTGACCAGTAAAAAGCATTACTGTTGCTTCAGCTGGTATTGGGTCAGCATAAGCAAATTTAGTACATCCAGCGACAGCATTTAATGAACTAATATAAGCTGCATTATTGCCTATTGTATTCCCTCCACATGCGGTATTACAGTATGAACCAGCTGACGGGAAGTCTATTTGAATATCATCTACATTTAAAGCTGAAGAACCATTTTTAAACACTACATATTCATCAGTTCCTTCGTCGGAGCTATTTCCACATGAATTGACTAAAATACTTTTGATTTCTGGGCAGGTAGTACAAGCTGAAAGTGTAGCTTGCGTTCCTGACAATATTGATGATGTCAAATAGTTTTCAGTACAATTAATTGTTGTCCCATTATACTCATAAACACTCACGAAATAGCTTGTATTTACTGTCAAACCAGTTACTGTTACTGAACTTCCTGTTCCATTATAAACAATATATTCTCCAGCATTTAGTGTGTTTCCACTTCCAAAAGTTGCATTAGCAGTATAAGCAGTTTGATCGGCAGGTACTCCTGTTATCGCAGCTGTAGAGACTACTACAATACGATTTGTCCCATCTCCACTAGACCAGTTGATGGTAAAATTTTGGCAATCTACCCCTGTAAAGTTTAATCCTGAACTGCTAGAAGTTGGCTCTGTAGTTGGTCCACAGGTAACCGTAAAACTTGAATATGTTGTAGTACAAGGTTGTCCGTCTGTAATTGTTAAATCTCCAGATGTAGCTCCTGTAGGAACTGTACATACGATAGTTGTAGCGTTACTTGAGGTTATTGTTGCAGCTACACCATTAAACAAAACACTGCCTCCAGTTAAATCTCCAGATGAAGCAGTAATAGTAACTGTAGTTCCCTCTGGTCCTGAGGTTGGAGATACGCTAGAAATTGTTGCAGGAGTACAAGTACTTGTTCCCTCTAAAATAACATTATCAAGACCTCCATAGTCGCTTGCTCCATTTTGTTTTGCACTTAAAATAACACTTACATTGGTAACGGTATTAGGAATATTAACGCTTTCAGTTATCCAACCTCCAGTAGAAGTATTACTTGTTCCATTTACTACTACGACCTCTCCTTGGCTTACATTATCATAAAACAACTCATATTTTAAATCGTCTCCATTGTCAAAACCTACCACATTATAATCAAAAGAAAAAGTGACACTTGTATACAACGAAACATCTACATTGGGTAATGTGATCGTTTCAAAACCAGTTCCTCCACAGTTTCCATTTAAGTCGGCTATGCCCCAAAACTGCGTTAAGTGATTGGGTGAGATACTGCCTATGGAAGTGCTGTAATCCCAAACATCGCCACTATTTGTACATGCAGGGGTCGACAATGTCATTGGTATCCATGTGTCTCCACTGGGTTCAAAACTTTGTATCGCGATTGTAGTTTGTGCAGAAAAGCTACCTATTCCTATAAAACAGGTTAAAATTAAAATAAGCGCTTGGGGTAGCCTCATTTTAATGGTCGTTTTCATCTCAGAAAATATTGTGTTGTACCTTTATATTACAACAGTTGCAAGTTAATTATTTTTTTATGGTTTTTATTTGTTTGTAGCGGGAACATTTCAACAATTTGACTAACGGTTTTATTACAATGTTTGAATAATATTTTTAATAGATGAAATAATATACTCTACTCCTATCGCAATCACAATGAAGCCTATTATTCTTGACAAAGCATTAATTCCTGATGCTCCTAATAACTTTACAATTAAATGAGAAGATCTTAATATGCTATAAATACATACCACTGTAAAAACAATAGCTCCAAGGATAATCAGAAGTTCCGATATTTCTTTATACGTTTGATTAAATGTAATTAATAACGAAATGGTTCCAGGACCAGCTAACATAGGTATTGCTAGAGGCGTTAGTGTAATTTCACTTCTGGTTTTAATATCTTTTTGAACTCTTTCTCGTTTCATCCCTTTATGTTCAGCAAACTTACCAGTTAAAAGTGCAAAACCTGAAGAAGCAATAATGAGCCCTCCAGCAATTTTTAGCGCATCAATACTTATTCCAAAAAAAGAGAGCATATATTTTCCTCCAAAAAAAGCAATAAACAAGATGATCATTACATTGAATGAAGTCCAAAACGAAATTTGACTTTTTTCTTTGATTGTATTTTCTTGGGTTAAACCAACAAAAACGGGTACGGTCCCTAAAGGATTCATCACTGAAAATAATGCTCCAAAAATGACAATGAATAACTCCATCTGTTTTTTTTTGCAAAGGTCATTATTCATTTTCACCAGTTTATTAAAAAGAAATTATTGTTGTATTAAGAAATGGTAAACTTTGGTTTTGTTTAGTATCTCACATACTCTCTATCAAACTACTAATAATAAACACTTAAAATAGTACTAAAGACTCTTTAATACGCTTTGAGTTCAATCTCTCTCCTCCTATATTCGTAATGGGTGAATTCTTATTTTAAGCATCAACAATTGCATTGAAAACTTGAGTTATAAAAAAAGTTCATCCCATTGACTATACTAAATACGCTTGTTATGGCTAAACTACTTCTCTTATTGCTTTTTATTCCAGTACCTTTCATTGCGCAATGGACACAAGTCAGTTCGCTTCCAAGTAGTTTTCAAACTGACCACTCTTTTGGTTTTGCGATCAACGACACTGGATACATTGTTACAGGAAGTCATTTCACTTCATTTGGTAGTTTTCCTTCCAATAAATTTTACAAATATTCTCCCAACGATGATACTTGGACTCAACTCGATGACTTCCCGGGTGGAAATAGAGGTTTTGGAATAGGAGATGTTTGGGATAACAAAGCCTACTTTGGGTTTGGATTGAACTTTGACAATTCAACTGGTGCATCAATATATAAAAACGATTTATGGGAGTTTAACCCATCAACATCAACTTGGACAGAATTAACTTCTTGCCCCTGTAATACGAGAATACATCCTGCTTTTGTTACGCACCAAGGAAATATTTACATGGGACTGGGAAATGATTCTAATGGAAATTTAAACGATTGGTGGCAATATAATATTACTACTGATTCATGGATTCAAAAAGCGAACTTTCCAAGTTATGAACGTCACCATCCCTATCAGTTTGCAATCGGAGATTATGTCTATGTTGGCTTTGGTCATGGTACTGCTGGGGATGAAATATACGACACTTGGTATCGCTACAATCCAACTGATAACACATGGATAGAAGTTCAAAGTATACCGGCTGAGGGACGAGTTGCTGGAACACAATTTAGTCATAATGGCTTTGGATATATTTTAAGTGGTGATGGTAGTGACCACCAATCTATGGAAGAAGGTGAATTTTGGAAATATGATCCTATTGCTGATAGCTGGGAACAAATGCCATCTCATCCTGGTCAATCGAGATGGGCCCCTGCATCTTTTGTATTAGATGATCATGCTTATATTATTAATGGTACTTCTTACGACATTTATCAAAGTGAAGTTTATAAATACAATATGAATGATAACAATATAACGCATGAAGTGACAAAAGAACCGCTGATAGAACCTATCATTAGTCCTAATCCTTTTTCAGATAAAATCGTCATAAAAGTAGATCAACTTAATACTGAACATTTAAACGCTAAGATTAAAAATATCCTTGGGCAAACAATTATAGAAACTACTATTTCAAGTAATAGTAGTTTCTCTGTGGAAAAACTTATTGTGGGGATATATTTTATTGAGTTTTACAATAATGAACGTTTAATTTCAAGTAGGAAAATCATTAAACAATAAACAAACATTACTTCTTATAGCCATCAACTAACTTAAAAGGAACTCTTAATTACATTGAAAATTATTCCTTAACAACTTTCAATACTTGAGTTGTCCCATCTACTTTTACATTTACAAAGTATAGTCCTTCTGGTAAATCCTGCATATAAAGATTAATTCCTCCATTATTTTCATTGTAATTAACCGCTATTTTTTGCCCAATATTATTCAATAATTCTATTTCATACTCTTCAATAAAATCCATATTAATTCTAATATTTTGTTTTGTTGGATTTGGATAAGCTGTTAAACTAAAATTTGCAGTATTATTCTCTACAACCTCTATATTAGAGTACGTATGGTTAAAATCAAAATCTACTTGTTTTAATCGATAATAAGAAGTTCCTTTTAACGGTTTCTCGTCAACTAAGCTATAGTATAAATTTTCTACACTATTTCCTGCTCCTTCAACTTCTCCTATAAACTCCCAGTTTTCTGCATCAGCAGAACGCTCAACAATAAAATAATCGTTATTAATCTCAGTTACGGTTTCCCATGACAATTCAACTTCATTCTCTATCAAAACAGCATCAAAATAAGTTAACTCAACAGGTAAAGCAGCGCTCCCTACATCAACTGTTCCCAACGTAAAGAAGAAACCTGTTGAAGCATTGAAATTATGAGCAAATTCTACAATTCCAGTAGTTTGATTATATGTTGTAGGTGCGATTGATGTCGCTCCAAAGGCAAATAATGCATCGCTATCTACCAATAATCTCACCTTACTTAAATCGTTGGTACCAATCCCTCCTGCTCCATTACCTACTTTACTTAAATCAAACTTTAATGTTAATTGATTAACAGTTCCTGTTTCTTGTCCTTTCCACACTCTTTTCATTCTACCCTGCATTGTTTCTCCATTTACCGAAGTTCCAAAATCAGTAACTTGGAAAGAATCCTCCTCTTCATCATTATTTCCCCAAATAAAGAAAGAGTCGTCGTTCGTAAAATTAGAAGTATTTGCACTATTGAAATTGGTTAATGTTCCTAAACCTATTGTCAAAATATCTCCCTCTACAGAAGTGGCTTGCTTTTGATTGATTTTACCACACTCATCATAACCTATACCTGCAACTTGATTATGAAATCCACTATTAGCAGAATAATCCCAAATTACTGTTCCAAAAGAAGAAATATAATCACCATCATTCAATGTCGTTTCATCATTTGTTTCATCTAAAGAAATTCCATATTTTAACGCATATGATGATTCTACGATTTGTCTTTCTGCATCAGTTAAAGCTATATTGAACACCGATGTTCCCAATATTAGTCCATCAAAGAACTCATTAGTTCCCTCAGCTCCGCCTCCAATAATCATTTCAGAAAGGACAGAAAGTAATGCTGTACTATTTGAGCTTACTCCTTTTTTTCCATCAGCATATAAGGTAATAGCCGTTCCGTCGTATACTCCAGAAATAACATGATATAAACTAGTATTAGTGTTAATATTCCCAGTTATACTAGGAGCACTTATAGTTCCTTGAACAAATCGATACCCTCCATTTTCTTTAATTAATCTAGGTGCTGTAGCTTCATTGGACAATGACCAGATAGCGTTGTTGTTTTGGGTATTATCATCTTTAACTACAATTACAAAACTAAAGTTATTGGTTCCATTTAGAGCTGTAAGCGTATTATTCGTTTTTAAATAGTTTCCGTTATTTCTATCGAATTGTAATCCTGATGTATAATTTTTATCCGAAAAATATTTATTTCTTCCATAAGCATTCCCCTGCCCATTTGAAAGTGAATTAAATCCATTGGTAACTGTTGGTCCATTTGAAGCTGTAGCATTATTGGCGTGTTTACCATTATCTACCCAAGTTGAAACATTGAAACCATTTCCTGCTCCATCAAAACTTGTGGCATCAAAAGAAGATTCTAAAGTACTAATTCCTTGGTTTCCATAAGTTCCAAAATGATCAACATTTATTGTAGTTGCAGCAATATCAAATGAACAATAAGTGGCTTTTACGTAATAATTTCCTTTGGTATTTACAGTTAATGATGAGTTTGTGGCTCCGTTGATAGCTATCTCATCTTTATACCATTGAAAGTCAGAATATATTCCTGGACTTTCAACCCCTAAATTTGCTGAATTCACTTCACATAAATCTACTTTAAGCTCCCCTCCATTGTTTAATAAAATAGAAGCTGAATTATCAAACTCTACGTCAGTTAATGAAAAAGAACTCATATACCCTGCTCCACCTGCAACTCCACTTGCACCAAAAAAACCTAACGAAAATTTATCATCACCATGAACAAAAACATCTGAAACACCTGAAGGAATTGAAAAAGATGTTGATAAATGAGTGCCTAAGCTTGAACCAGCAAAATTATTACCAGCTGAACTCGGAATTGTTAAAAGGTTGTTACCATTTTCATCTTCGATTTGTATGGTACTTCCTACTTTACTAATGATATTAATTTTAGAGCTGCTTCCAAATTGTAGCGCATTAGCAACATATATTGAATCAGAACCAATACAATCTGCAACTGGCGGTATAATATTTAAACTGCTTGCGTTTCCTGCATTTGCACCAAAAGTTGTATGGTAAACCATAACAGGCTTATCGCTTGTAAATACCATATTACTGTGAGCACTACCCACTGATGGTGAATTAACGGTATTCCAATAGGATCCATTTAATATTTTATATCCCCCCAATCCGTTAATCGTTACGTTACCATTTGATGTCGCAAGTGTTGTTGTACCACTTTCTGTAGCTACAACAATTACTTTTTCTCTTGATGTATTTCCATTACCTTTAATCACTCCATATTTCGTTCCTGCCAAACGGCTAGGAGCAATTTGATCCATTCCAATATCTCTCCCATTTCCATCTTGAACAGCTAACAGACTTCCACTGTTAACAGCAATTTTTTTATCTGCAATAATTCTAATTCCATTATAATTGTTGGTCGTAGAATAACTTGGCATTAGGTATTTTTCTTGTGCTTGAACAAACGACTCTCCCTGGTTCAAAAAAATCGTAGTATCAGTCGCTGTTGCAGGTGAAGTGCTATGATCTATTCCTCTTCCATAAAATGTAGTTCCTGGCTTAAAGTTAGTAAATGTAACAGCTGTATTATCTTCTGTAGCCATTACAGAGAAAAAATGAGATTCATGTGTATTTACACTTGAAGAAGAATTCTTCATATTTTGAAATCCAACAAAAAAATCAGTTCCCAACCCAGAACTTCCTTTTGTTGTTAAGGACCCTGCTTGAGAATTTGCTTGATGTCTGATATTGGCAAAAAATGGTTTTGAGGCTTCAAAGTATAATCCATCTGTTGCTAATGTTGCGTTCAACGAAGAACGAGAAACGATACCATGAACATTGACTCCTGTTCCATTAAATTTAATCCTAGCGGGATTCGTTCTTGAGATGGTCAATACCCCTGGAGAAGCTTGTGTTCCAGATTGAACAGTATACCCTGTAAATAAAGCTCCTGAACCATCTCTGAGTGTAACATTAAAACTATTGCTCTCTACAGTTGATAAAACTAAAAAGTGGTTTTTTATATTATTTCCACTATTCTTAATCGCATTTGCGATATATATAGGCGGCAAATACTGAATAGTATCGTATTGCGCAAAAAAGGACTTGTTAAAAAACAGCACCAAGACTAAAATTGGGTAAGTGATAAAATTTTTCATGACGTAAACTTTTAATTAACTTCCCTTAAGCGATTTTTATACCAATCGCAAAAACAGCCTTAAAACCGTAACAAATAGGTAAAAACACCTATTTTTAAAGTTTCAATTTGGGAATGCTTTTTCCCAAATTGAGTAAAAATAAAAAAGAGATAAAGAAGTTTTCACCTTTATCTCTTTTTTAGGATTTTTTTAACATAATTATATTTAGTGCAACTTCTCAGGCTCTAAATAGAGTTCTCCTCCTTTGGCTTTAAACTCATCCATTTTCTCTTTCATTCCTTCTTCCAATGCTTCTTGATCATTTAAACCATGTTCTTTTGCATAGTCTCTAACATCTTGCGTGATTTTCATTGAACAGAAATGAGGTCCACACATTGAACAGAAATGAGCTACTTTTGCGTTATCACTTGGCAATGTTTCATCATGATATGCACGTGCAGTGTCAGGATCTAAGGATAAGTTAAATTGATCCTCCCATCTAAATTCAAATCGAGCTAAACTCATTGCATTATCTCTAATTTGTGATCCTGGAAACCCTTTAGCTAAATCAGCAGCGTGAGCAGCTATTTTATAGGTAATTACCCCTTCTTTTACATCATCTCTATTAGGTAAGCCTAAATGTTCTTTTGGAGTTACATAACACAACATTGCTGTTCCATACCATCCAATATTTGCGGCACCAATCGCTGAGGTAATATGGTCATATCCAGGAGCTATATCTTGCGTTAAAGGTCCTAAAGTATAAAATGGAGCTTCAAAACAATCCCTTAGTTCTTTGTCCATATTTTCTTTAATCATGTGTAATGGTACATGGCCTGGCCCTTCAATCATTACCTGAACATCATGTTTCCAAGCAATTTTCGTTAATTCTCCTAGAGTTTCAAGTTCAGCAAATTGTGCTCTATCATTAGCATCAGCAATAGAACCTGGTCGTAAACCATCTCCTAAAGAAAAACCAACATCATACTGCTTCATGATTTCACAAATGTCTTCAAAATGCGTATACAAGAAGTTTTCTTTATGATGCGCCAAACACCATTTAGCCATTATTGAACCACCTCTAGATACAATTCCTGTTACTCGATTAGCTGTCATTGGAACATAACGTAGCAATACTCCAGCATGAATTGTAAAATAATCTACCCCTTGTTCAGCTTGTTCTATTAAGGTATCTCTAAACAGTTCCCATGTTAAATCTTCTGCTTTTCCATTTACTTTTTCTAATGCTTGATAAATTGGAACAGTTCCAATTGGAACAGGAGAATTACGGATTACCCACTCTCTTGTTTCATGGATGTTTTTACCTGTGCTCAAATCCATTACAGTATCAGCTCCCCATCTGGTTGCCCATACTGTTTTTTCAACTTCTTCTTCAATTGAAGAGGTCACAGCAGAATTACCAATATTGGCATTAATTTTCACCAAAAAATTACGCCCAATAATCATAGGCTCAGTTTCTGGATGATTAATATTATTGGGTAATACTGCTCTACCTGCAGCGATTTCAGAACGAACGAACTCTGGAGTTATCACATCAGGAATATTAGCTCCAAAACCTTGTCCTGGATGTTGATTAATCGTTCCTTTATATTCTTGTAAACGTTGATTTTCTCTAATAGCAACATACTCCATTTCTGGTGTAATAATCCCTTTTTTAGCATAGTGCATTTGGGTTACATTTGCTCCTTTTTTAGCTCTTAATGGATTTTGTAAATGCTGAAAACGCAAATGATTTAATTCACTATTTTCCAATCGTTCTTTACCATATTCAGAGCTTATACCATCTAATTCCTCAACATCTCCTCGATCCAAAATCCATTGTTTACGAATAGTAGGAATTCCTTTACGAACATCAATTTCAATTGAAGAATCAGTATAAGGACCTGAGGTATCATATACTGTAACAGGTGGATTAGCCTTTTTCTTAAACTCTCCATCTGTAAACATTGGTTTTGAATCTGTTAGAGTGATCTCACGCATTGCAACTCTAATGTCTTTATGCAACTCCCCTTTTACATATATTTTTTTAGATCCAGGAAATTCATCTCTTGTTATTTTTGAGGCTGAATTTGGAATATTATCTTTTTTTGCCATAGTTTTAAATCTTATGTTAACCGCCTTGAGTTGCAGTAATAATTATAATTTCATCATTGTTTTTTAATTCTTTTTCTTCCCAATCACTTTGAGCTACAACACTTTGGTTTAATGCCACGGCCACACCTCCATTATTTGCTAAATTATTTTGGTTTAAAAAGACTTTAAGCGTTACACCTTTGGGTAACTGAATTTTCTGTCCATTTAATTGAATAGTTATCATAGTTTAATCCATTAAACGACTGTAGCGAGCGCTAACTTTCAACTTTTCCTTCCGCTAGCATTATCTAGTTCAAGTAATAAGAGTATTTCTCAGCTTTATTTATAAAACCACAACTGGCTTCAAAGCACCTCTAAAGTCGTACGTAAAGATAATCAACTTTTTTTGAAGTTAATCTCACTTAGTTAAAGTTGTTGAAAGATGTGTGAAATCGTTAAAATCTTACCGTTTTATTTACGATGACACTCGATTCTTTAAAAACAAGTTCTATTTGACCTTTATCCTAAAAATAATTTTTAGCTTTGTCTAAACTTTATTTTCAACATTTCGAAATGGGGACAAAATCAGAAGAAGATCAAATAAAAGCTATTTACAGTTTAAGTGAAACAACAAATGGAGCTCCTATATCTACTAATGCTTTGGCTGAACATTTACAGATAAAGGCTGCAAGTGTCTCTGACATGTTAAAAAAGCTTGCCCAAAAAGGCTGGGTTAATTACGTTAAATATAATGGGAGTACACTAACAGAAGAAGGGGAAAAATTAGCTTTATCTATTATCAGAAAACATCGATTGTGGGAAACATTTTTAGTTAAAAACTTACATTTCAAATGGGATGAAGTTCATGAGATTGCTGAACAATTAGAGCATATTAAATCTGAGCAATTGATCGATAAATTAGCCAATTACTTAGGAAACCCTGATTATGATCCTCATGGCGACCCCATTCCTACAAAAGATGGGATCATCAATGATCATCGAAAGTCCATTTTATTGGCAGAATTAAAACAAGAAGAACAAGGTGTTATCGTTGGTGTTAATGACTCTTCCTCTGCTCTTCTTCAGTACCTTACTAAAGAAAACTTGGTATTAGGGACTCCTGTAAAAGTGCTGGAAATCTTTGATTTTGACAATAGTTTTAAAATCGAAAGTAAAGGAAAAACATACAATATTTCTGAACAAATTACTCAAAATATCTTTATTCAAAAACACTAATTTAAACTATGTGGTGGACAAATTTAATTCATTGGTTTTCTGAGCTACACCCTGTATTGGCAGCTTTAATTGCGACAACATTTACATGGTTGGTGACTGCTGCTGGAGCTGCTCTAGTTTTTTTCTTTAAATCATTAAATCGTGGAGTCTTAGACTCTATGCTTGGTTTTACAGGAGGGGTAATGGTTGCTGCTAGTTGTTTTGGGTTACTTGGCCCTTCTATTGATATGACTGGTGGAGAAGGTTTTGCTAAAGCAATGCCTGCTGTAATTGGTTTTATTATTGGAGCTATATTTCTTTACGGTCTTGATAAAGTGATGCCCCATCTACATATTAATTTCAAAGAAGATGAAAAGGAAGGGGTAAAATCGAATTTACACCGTACTACCCTATTAATTCTTGCGATTACTTTACACAACATCCCAGAAGGGTTGGCTGTCGGAGTCATTTTTGGAGCTGCAATGGGGGAATTTGAAATGGTCAATACTGCTGTTATTTTAGCTATCGGAATTGGGATACAAAATTTTCCTGAAGGATTTGCTGTTGCGATGCCACTAAGACGTGAGGGAGTTAGCAGAAGAAAGAGCTTTTGGTATGGACAACTTTCTGCAATAGTTGAACCTATCTTTGGAGTAATTGGTGCTGCTGCGGTTTTATATTTTGAACCAATACTACCTTATGCTCTAGCATTTGCTGCGGGTGCAATGATCTATGTTGTTGTAGAAGAAGTTATTCCAGAAACACAACGAGATAAATACACAGATGTAGCTACCCTAGGCTTTATGATTGGTTTTGTATTAATGATGGCTTTAGATGTGGGATTGGGCTAAAAATCACCATTTATCGAAATAGAGACACATCTCCTTTATAACTTCTAATTTCGTTATCAACTGATACTGTTAAAAACCAATAATAAACGCCTTCTATAGCTTTCTGTCCATTGATCATACCATCCCAACCATGATTTTGATTCGTTGAAGAGAACACTTCTTTACCCCATCGGTCAAAAACATTAAAAGAAATAGCCTCTACATAACCTCTTATGTAAAGCACATCATTCTCACCATCATTGTTTGGGGAAAATGCACTTGGAATGAAAATATTATTGATTGGTTCAATAATTAGTTCTTTAGATAGCGTATCTGAACATCCAACAGAATCAAAGACAATCAATTCTACTTCATAAGTTCCTATATCTGAGTATAGGTATTCAGGACTGTAATTTAGGCTATCAATATCACCGTTGTCAAAATTCCACACCCAATTTATAGCACCTGTACTATTGTTAGAAAAGGTTATCAAAGCATTGTTTATTGTTGTTTCTTCAGGGGTTATATCAAAATTTGCTATTGGTTTAGGTAATACATGAATCAATGACGTTTTATTCAAAGTATCGAAACACCCTTGTGCATTTTCTGCTACTAATACCACATCATATGTTCCTGAATTTTCGAAACAATGTCCATTAAAAGCATTAGTTGTATGCTCTACTCCATTTCCAAAATCCCAATAAAGGTTAGTAATGCCAATTGAATCATAAGATTCGCTTTTAAAAGTAACACAAACTCCTGGACATCCGGCTGTCTCATCTTCTGAAAAAAGAGCTTGTGGCTTTGGAAAGATAGAAATCATCTGTGTGCTACTATCAGTACACCCTTCGGTTGATATAGCTGATAATTCTACAACATATTCGCCTTCACTGACATAATTGTATAAAGGATTATCAATGGATGAACTTCCTCCTGTTCCATCGTTAAACTGCCATAAATAAGATACATTCCCATTTCCTTGAATAGTTGTTAAATTCTCAAACAACATCTCTTGTTCATTGATACAACTATGATTGGCTAAAAAGTTTACTTCTGGTGTTGGAGCCACATTTAATGTTGTAACCATTGTATCTGTACAACCATTGCTCGACATGCCTATTAATGTTACAGAATAATTTCCTGAATTTTGATAACTATGAGCTAATTCTGTATTGGTCGTGTTTAAATTAACTACTGTACCGTCTCCAAAATCCCAGTGAATTTCTTCTATAGAATTAGGGGGATCTACAACTATACTGTCAACGACCAATAAAGAATCATTTTGACAAATATCGTTTAACGAAAATGCTACTTCAGGAGATGCTACTATTGATAATTGTTTAGTCATTGAATCTGTACAATTATGATTAGAAGTCACCACTAACGACACTTGATAATCACCTGTACTTGAGTAATAGTGTTCTTCTGAAACTTGACTACTATTAGTTCCATCTCCAAAATTCCAATGGTAATCTGTTATCAAATCTGGTGCAGCAATGAATGAATGGTTTTCAAAAACTGTCCCTTGGTATAGACAATAAATTGAATCATTAAATAATGCTTGTGGCATTCCATGAACAACGATATTATTACTTGCCGTATCTATACATCCATTAGAGCCATTAACAATAAAATGAACGGTATAATTCCCTGTACTATCAAAGATATGCGCAGTTTGATTAACAGTATCTATTAAATTGGCATCTGTAGACCAAAGTACATTACTTATCGTTGATGGTGTGGCTATCACTCCATTTCCTACAAGGGATATAGAGTCTGACAAACATATTTCATTGCTTATTGTTGCTGTTGCACTTGGTTTTGGTAAAATTATGATTTGTTGTTCTTGGCTTACGCATCCTGATACTGTGTCTGTCAAACTTATTAAAGTCGTTCCTTGATTTACGCCCAATAAATCGGTATTAACTATGTTAGCGATATTACTATTCGTGACCAGCCATGAAGTAGAATCTACTATTGGCAAATTTATAGAAGCTTCTTCACATAATGTATTGGGAGAAATTGATGGTATCACAGGTACTTCATTAACCATTACATTTTGGACAGAAGAATCACTCATACATCCTGTAATAGTATCAATAATATAAATATTAGCTGTTCCTTCGGCTATTCCTACCAAATCATTATTGAGTATATTTAGAGTATTACTTTGAATAAGTTGGTGATTTGCAAGTGTTATTGATAAGGTATCCCCCTCACAAAGCTGCCAGTTTGAATTGGGAAGAACAGGGCTCTCTCCAACCACAATATTAAGTTCTTCAGCTAAAGAATAACCGCAAATATTTTTTCCTACAACGCTCAAAACTCCAGATGAATCTGGCGAGAAAAATAAAGAATCATGACTTCCTATAGAATCACTAAAACCAGCATAGGACCATATAAAATAGTCTATATCTGAACTCCCTTGAATGGTATATAATATTGAATCGAGATCACAAACTACTGAATCTCCATCAATATTTGTTGTAAGTACTGGTCTACTTGCAGAGTCTGCGAAAACATTGATAGAATCCTGTACAATACAATTTTGTCCATAATCAACAGTAATGCTATAAACCCCATAATCTGTAACAAATAATGTATCATTAGTTGAACCATCATTCCAAAGAAATGTTGTGTTTGGAGTTGAAAAGAAATCATTGGTATATATTGTATGTCCTATACTTGGAAATGGGCATGATACCTCTACATCAGTTCCTAACCCTATCATTCCATTATTGGTGTTGGGAGCAAAAGTAAAACCTACATTATTTCCAGCATCAATACTATTTAACTCTACATCAACAACTGTATAAGAACCTGTTGCATCCAATCCTCTAAAATTGACATAATCTACTCTAACACTTCCGCCTAAAATATCAATATTGGCTCTTGTAGTTGTTGAGGATGAACGAATAAATAGAATATAACATGGATTTCCACTAAAATAAAACTTATTGTTTATTGTCTGTGTTTTATTGGCTTGTAAAGTATAGTTATTACCAGCTGTAAATAATAATGTATCAAAAACATTATCCCCTCTTAATTCTCCTGAAGTCATAAACACCATTTTTTCAGCTAAAAATGGACCTTCAACCTCAGCTTCGGCAGGAGTTGGATCGGAAAACAAGACATGATAGTATTGGTGTTGATTATCTCCTTTAAAATCTCTAAAACTATTGTGAAGCGGGTTAATAAAGTCTATAATACTTGTCCCAGCATTTAATAGTGAATTATTCCCATAATACTCCCACCCAGAGTAATAAGCTTCAATATCAATAGCAGAACTCCCAAGCACTAAGTTTCTATTCAAACTTCCATACGACCTAAACTGAAACAATGTAATATCTTGGTTATTGGTATATAAATTCCCTTCCAAAAACATTAATATCCTACAATCAAATGCATCTTGAAACGTCCACTCTCCAGAACTACTAAACTCAAAATCTTTTAATACCTCAACACCATTTGAAGTAATGAGTTCTCCGGTGTTTATTGATTTAAATCTAGTTTTAGAAATATCATAAATCATATCAGCTTGCATGGTCCATGATCCATAGACATCTAAAAAATTAGTGTTTGCGCTAATAATTGTTGGTGTATTTAATGCTCCGATAAATGTAATATCACGACAATATTGTGTTATTCCGTCTAAGGTTACCACATTATTCCCTATAGTAAAACCACTATTATTGTTAAAAACTACATTGTCTAATGGCGTAGGAACACAACCTCCATTTGAAGCGGGGTACACTCCATTGTTTACTGTTGACCAGTGTGTATTGTCGTTCCAATTTCCTGTTCCTCCTACCCAATACAAGGTCGTTCCTGTAGCTGGTGGAAATGTAATATTGGTATTATTCCCTATATCAAAGGAACTATTGGCCAACAAAGGAATATTCCCTGTGGCTTGTATATCTTTTATTGATAAGTTATCTAATGAAGTGCTTCCACTGATATTGAGTATTGCTTGATTTCCTGCATTAGTTGACTCTACATTAATTAGCCCCTGACAAGGAGGAGCTGAAGCAGAGAAATGAGCGACAACTGTTTGGGTATTGTTGGCTTGCAGTACATAGTTACAGCCTGCTGAAAAAATTAATGTATCAAAGGTATTATTGTCAGCTATTTTACCCGAGCTCATAAACATCATCTTTTCAACCTGAAAAGGGCCATCAACTTCTGCAATTCCAGGATTAGGATCTGAAAAAAGAATACGATAATATTGATGATTATTATCTCCTCTAAAATCATTAAAGCTGTTGTTTAGTGTATTAATAAAATCGATTGTACTTGTACCTGCATTCAAAGTTGAGTTAGCTCCTTGATATTGCCATCCTGAATTTGATCCTTCAATAACAACAGACGAACCTCCCAATATTAAATCTCTATTTAATGCCCCACTTGATCTAAACTGCATTAAGGTTAGGGTTTGATTGTTCGTTACTAAATTCCCCTCAATAAAAGTTAATATTCGTGCATCAAAATCATCTTGAAACGTCCATTCTCCAGAACTACTAAACTCAAAATCTTTCAACACTTCTACCCCATTTGAAGTAATTGTTTCTCCTGTATTTGTTGATTTAAAAATAGTTTTTGAAATATCATATACCATATTCGCTTGCATTGTCCACGATCCATAGACATCTAAATAATTGGTATTTGCTCCAGTTATTGTTGGAGTATTTAATGCTCCTACAAAGGTAATATCTCTACAATATTGAGTTATCGCATCTAGCGTAACAGTGTTATTAGCTGTAAAACCACTATTATTGTTAAATACAACATCATCTAAAGGAGTTGGAACACAACCACCACTAGATGCTGGGTATATTCCATCATTAACAGTTGACCAATGTGTATTATCATTCCAGTTACCTGTTCCTCCTACCCAATACAACGTGGTTCCTGTAGCTGGAGGAAATGTGATGTTGGTATTATTCCCTATATCAAAAGAACTGTTGGCTATTAAAGGTACATTTCCTAATGCTTGAATATCTTTTACTGATAAATTGTCTAGAGCTGCTGTCCCTTGAATACTAAGGTTTGCCTGATTACCTGCAATTGTTGACTCTATATTAATCAACCCTTGACATGGTGGAGCTGAAGCAGAAAAGTGGGCTACAACTGTTTGGGTATTATTGGCTTGCAAGACATAATTATTTCCTGCCGAAAAAATAAGTGTATCAAAACTATTATTTCCTTTTAATTCTCCCGAACTCATAAACACCATTTTTTCAACTTGAAATGGACCTTCTACTTCTGCTTCTCCGGGGTTAGGGTTACTAAATAATACTCTATAGTATTGTTGGTTATTATTCCCTTCAAAATCTTTAAAACTTGTACTTAATTGATTTATAAAATCAATGGTACTTGTTCCTGCATTTAAAATATGGTTCGTTCCATCATAAGACCATCCTGAACTAGTTCCCTCTATTATAATTAATGAGCTTCCTAATGTTAAGTTTCGAGTCAAGTTTCCTGCAGACCAAAAGCGTGATAATGTTAGGGTCTGATTATTAGTTATTAAACTCCCTTCAGTAAAAGATAGCATTCGAGCATCAAAATCATCTTGAAACGTCCATTCTCCAGCGCTGCTAAACTCAACATTATTCAACACCTCTACTCCATTAGAAGTAATTGTTTCTCCTGTATTTGTGGATTTAAAAACAGTTTTTGCAAGGTCATATACCATATTGGCTTGCATTGTCCATGATCCATATACTTCTAAAAAGTTAGTATTAGATTCGGTTATTGTTGGTGTGTTTAAAGCTCCTACAAAAGTGATGTCTTTGCATGTTGCTGACACATTAACTGTAACGGTATTATTCCCTATAGTAAAACCACTATTTGCATCAAAAATTACATTATCGTTAGGAGAAGGCACTACTGTTTGGATAATATTTCCTCCTGAAGTTGTTGCCCAGTGATTGATATCGCTCCAGCTCCCACTCCCATTAACCCAATAATAATCTAAAGCTGCAACTTTAAAAAAAGACAATACCAATACAAAACAAAGAATTATTCTTGTTTTCATAAAAAACGTTATTATCTAAAGATAATAATCTAAATTATTTTCACATTAATCTCAATAATAAAAAAAACAAAAATTATTAAACGTATTATTTTATTATTTTTAAGCTATGAAATACCTGTTATTATTTTCACTTTTATACACACAAGTATCATTTGCTCAAACTAACACTACTTTTCAAAAAGTATCCTCTAGTTTCCCTGTACAAGGCCGTTATCATTCCAATATATACTCATCTCCTAATGAGACCTATCGGACAAAAGAAAGAATTAATAGTAATAACGTAAACGTAATTGAAGAAAGTAAAGAATGGTTAGTTGTTAAATATCATATAGATGAAACAACACTTGCCTATGGATATATCAAACGTAAAGATGCCTATATAAAACAATATTCATTGAATGACGGTAAAATTTTAACTGTTTCACCTCAAACTTGGGATGGAAGTGACAATACATTTATTTTAAGTGTAGTAGACTATAAAACTGGTCAAATTATTGATTCTACAACTATTACCAATATGAATCATGGTTATCGATTTTTGGAGTTACCCTATCAATCTGGGCTAAAAGGAGTAAAAAAAATGATTCGTTTTCAAACGTACCGAGAATCATGTCCTGGTTTGACTCAAAATGATTATATAATTGTTACAGAAGACGGTACTATTCAACTACTTCTTTCTGATATTTCAACAGGGGAAATTGGTTGGGAGTATGAAACAACTTATCTACCAGTAAAATTTGGTAATGGAACAATTAAAGTTCTTCATTTCGATTATGAGGGAAAAATAATTAATTATGACACTGGAGAGTTAACCGAATTTAAAAATTCGCAGTCATTTAAAATTCCTCTAGATCAATTAATTATTAAACAAATAGAGATCGCTGATCCTGTAATCGAAAATGATGATTACGTGGTTGACGAAAACGATGAATATGTTATGAATATTATTCATAAAACTGAGGTTTACCGTTGGAACGGTAAACAGTTAATAAAAATAAAATAGTAACAGGTGTAACTTTTAGAGGGGGTCTTTTGTTCTACATATAACTAGAACAAGAAAATATGAAAACTATGAAATTTGTTATTATCCCCCTATTTTTTATCTCACTTCAGGTCATTGGTCAATTTAAAACGCTTTCCACTTTTAATAATTTGACCAATATAGCTGTAATAAACCCCGCTTTTTCAGGTGGAAAAACTGAATATTCTATCTTTTTAAATCTCCAAGAATATTCTAATTCTCAAATGGCCAGTATCAATTACAATAAAGGATTGAGTGGTTTTAGCTTATTCCACTTCAATACGAATTATACATTATTTGAACACGAGAATACTCACACCTCTTCCATACAATATGGAGGGCGCATTCAATTAGCTAAAAATCATCAATTAAGATTAGGGATTGGACTCACCCAAAATAGCTTTCCTGTTTATTCCAATTCAAATTATAACTATATCACCTCCACTCAACTTTCTACAAAGTATGGTATCGCATACGAAAATCAATACTTTTATATTGGAGCTTCTCAAGCTAACATTCCTATCTCCAAACGATCTATAGATTATTATCAAAATAATTTATTAAGCATTCAAGCTGGAACAAAACTAACTATTCCTGAACTTGGAGGCATCATTATAAAACCATCATTTTTATACTTGAACTATGAAGGTGCTTATCATTTTGCTCAAGTTAATTTAGCCTTAAATCGAAAACAATTGGGATTAAATTTGGGCTATAGAAACAATGACACCTTTTTGATGGGAGGGGGATGGAATTTTGTTAATGGCTTTTCTATTAATTATGCTTATAAGATGACGATATCAAAATTGAGTATTGCTATGTATAACAATACACACAATCTGCAACTCTTATATCAAAGAAAAGCTAAAGCCTCTTCAACAGTTAACTTTCCTTTCTTTAATTAGTCAGTTATTACTCGTTTTCTTACTGCTTTGGCAGGAATACCTTGATAAATGGTATAGGCCTGTAAATCGGAAGAAGCTACAGATTTAACAGATAAAACGGCATGGGAATAACATGTTACATTAGGCCCAACAACGGCATGGGCACCTATCCAAACACCATCCTCCAAAGTAATTTCACCTACAATAAGGTCAAACGCAACTTTTTTATAATCATGGTTTCCACACAACAACATGGCTCCTTGTGACACACACACATTAGCACCAATGACAGTTGGAGCTAGATTATCGATCCATACTTGTTCTCCAATCCAAGAGTTTTCTCCAATGGTTAATAACCATGGATATTTGATGTTAACATTGGGTTTAATAACAACGTTTTTTCCCACTTTAGCTCCAAAAAGCTTTAAAAAAAAGACCTTGCTCCCACTCCATCCGTTTAATCGATTTTGAAAGACCCAAACATTGACCAAAAACCACAATAAGCGTTTTATTTTCCCACCTGGTTGGTACCAACTGTTGTTGAATTTGGATAAATCTGTTTGTTCCATCCTTTCTTTTATTTAACGTTGTATTGCAAACTTAATCAACAATGGGTTATAGGAGTCTGTCACATCAATGGCTAACCAACCATACTTTTCGTTAAACTTGAACCCAATATAATTTATTCCATCAGCATCTATCCAGCAACCAGCTACGCCACTTCCTGTTTCTTTCCACATACTCAATTGAGTGTTCACCTCACTCCATTCTAAATGCGCTCCTATTTTTTGTCCTTGTTGAATAGTATCACACCAGTATACAGTTGATAGGTTCCCATTAATTTGGAGCGTTTCACTTGTCATAGCTATCGCTATATTTGCACCTCCCTCTATAATGCAGTTAGGCTGTGGATTAGGAGTTAGCCCGTTTAGCAGATGTAAACTATCTTGATTTAAAATATCCATTGCAATTGTTAAATCTGTCACACCATCAAAGTCAAAATCCAACGTTGATATTCCATTTCCGTATAAATTCATCGAATCATAATTTACGGTTATTGCAACGGGATTAGGAAAAGTATAACTAAACATAGAAGTATCCTCCTCGCCTGCATAAACAGGTGGAAGCTCTGTTTCAGCTAACTGATTGTCTATCGGTTGTTCTTTTTTACAAGCTGCAACACTTAATAGTAAAAGACTTAATATAAATATTAACCACTTCATGGAAGTAACAAAACTAAGGCTTATTTCTCCCTTTTTCAAAAGAATATGAATACAAAATGTATCAAATAACAATAATTTTAAGCTTTTAACGTATAATACCCTCTAAACATTAGTATTATCATTACATTTGTTGGAGATTAAAATTATAAAATGAAGAAAATATTATTTTTTGTTACTTCACTTTTTGCATTAACGCAATATGCTCAAGTTACTATTTTAAATGCGGATTTTAATAATGGAATCCCAACTGGATGGCAATTAATCGACAACGATCAATTAGTTCCATACAATGATAATAGTGTTAATTTTATGACAAATGCCTGGAATCTTGTTGAGGATTATGATTCTACAGGAATAGGAGACTCTATATTGGTGGCTACTTCATGGTTTGAAACTTCTGGAGAAGCTGATGATTATTTGATTTCTCCTGCAATAACACTTGGTAATTATGGAAACTTTATTTCTTTTGATTTAAGATCTATTGATGCCTCTCATCCTGATGGTTTTCAAGTATTATATTCTACTGAAGGTACTGCACTTAGTGATTTTAGCAACAGTCCTTTATTATATGATTCTATCGCTATCTCTCCCTACTGGACTCGTTATACTGTTAATTTAGATGAGTTCTCATTAAATAATCAAACCATTCATTTTGCCTTTAGGCATTATGCCACTGATCAATATGTCTTAGCGTTAGATAACATTTCTATTGTAATTAATGATCCTGTATCTATTGATGAAACAATATCAACTCTATTTCAGTTTTATCCCAACCCAGCAACTGACAGAATCACTTTTGAAAACATTGAAATGGGACAACCTATTACGATTACTGATTTGAGCGGTCAACTTATTCAAACGTTAATACTCAACAACAAAAGCATTGATATTGATCTACCTAATGGTCTATACTTAATAAATGTAGGTGGTACTGTTCAAAAACTAATCATTAAATAAATTGAGTTAAAGTCAATACATTTCAAATTACTTTTTACTTTTGCAAAAACTATAAATTAATAAACATGTCTATAGCTCAAATATTTGAAAGCGGAGAAAGAACACAAGATAAAGGTCACTTTAAAAACTTAGTTTTAATTGCTAATGCTGATGGCGTTGTCACTGAGGAAGAAACTAAATTATTAAACCGAATTGGTAAGAACATTGGCTTGAATGAAGAGCAAATCAATGCTATTAAGGAAAATCCATCTCAATTTGCTGTGATACCTCCTGTAAGTAAAGTTGAACGTTTAGAACAAATGGTTCAATTAATTAAGATGATGAAAGCAGATGGTAGTATTGACCAACACGAGTATAGCTTATTGGAATTATTGGCTGTTCGTTTAGGGTTTAACTCACTAGATGATGTTGATGTAAAAAAAGCAATAGAGTTATTAGCCGCTGGTGAAGATGTTGAATCAATTGCTGAAGCTATAGCATAAAAAATACTTAACTTAAAAAAAATGGGCGATGATCTATCTAGATTATCGCCCATTTTTTTTACTATTATCCTTTTAGAAATTCTTTTGTAACACTTACTACTTCTGGATTCCAAAGCATTCTATAATGTCCTATTTTTTGCATTTTATGCAATTTTATTTCTGGATGCATTTCAACGATTTCTTCAGAATTAGAATAGGGTAAAATCTTATCGTATTCATCGTGAATAATTAATAGACTCTTATAATCAGCTTTTTTTAATTTCTTGGCTATTGTATACTCTTCAATAGGTTCATGAATAATTTTATTTTTAGCGATCTCTAACATATTATGATAGGCTCGGTCTCCCATTTTGACAAAGTTTTTAAATTCATCAAAAATATTTTTAACCTTATTAGGAGCTGTTAAGAATACCACTTTATCGGCTTTATAACCTGAAGTAGCAAGTCCCATGGTTGTCACTCCTGAACCAAAGGAATGTGCTACGACATCAAATCTTTCTTGAGGGTTAATATACGCTAAAACTGTTTTAAATGCTTCACCACTCTCAACCATATTGGTTCTTTTCTCGTCATGGTATCCGTGAGCTGGAAGACTAATTCCAATAATTCGATAAGCGTTCGTTTCCATCAACCCTTTAGCAAAAAGTGTTAAGCTACCGATATTAGAATCCCATCCGTGAATTAAAAAGATTAACTTTCCCTCTGGATTTCCCAATTCATAACATTGCAATGGCTTATGGTTTTTAAATGGTACTTTAAACGCCTTGGATAAAGTAAAAAATTCTACTTCTTTTGATTTTATTTTTTTCAACCGAACTTTACTAAAAACCTTTACTCCATGTTTTGCAGCAAGTTTAGGTGCAATTGCTGAAGTAATTTTAAAATAATTCTGTATTAATTTTACTTGACTACTCATTTCGTTTAGCTTGTTTTTGTTTATAAAATGTTTTGGAGGCTACGTAAATTTGCTTGGTTATATTAGCATATACGGTTCCTTGTAAATCCTCAAAGACCACAGGTAGATCAATGCTATATTCTCCATTTTCTACAACTTCTCTTTTAAGTTTATTGATTAGATCATCTGTTATTAAAAACCGTGTATATACTGTTTTTTTTATGGGCTTCTTAAATTGAATTTCAGCTGACTTATCCCATACTACATAATTCTCTCCTAATATCTTCATCAATTGTGCCATATAAATAGGATCAATAGAGGCATAAATACTCCCTCCAAAAACTGAGCCTACAATATTTTTAGTCCTCCATGTTAGCGGTAACTTTACCTGTACTTCTCTCCAATCATCAGAGATAAATACCACCTTTCCTCCCGTTCCTCTATACGGAGGTATATGATTGAAAATCAAACGGCTTATCTTATTCTTTAACCCTTCTTTTTTATTTGTTTTTAATACTGTCATCTGTAAAATATACCAAACGGTATAATTTTGAGTAAAAAAATATTATACCTTTAATTCTTTATCAATTGTATAATCTATATGATCTGTCATTTCTTTTAAATAAGCCTCGTTTTTTCTGATTACTGCCATAAAAATAGCCCCCTCTAATTTTGAGAAAAACAAACGGGCATACTTAATGGGTTCAATCTCTTGCTTTATTTCTTGTTTAGCTATTCCATTTTGAATTACCTCAGCAATACTCTCTTCTAACTTTTGAATTACATAATCTACCCTGGTCAGCAATAATGGATGGAGATGGTTGGCATCAATACCAACATTTAAAATTGGGCACCCACCCAGATGAATCGTCTCTTTAGTGTAATCTCTATAGAAGTTATTTAATGCTTTTAATTTACCTATTGAAGTAGTTTCAGCATCCATTCGCTCTCGAATCATTCCTAGAACAAATCGAATATTATGATTAAAAGCTTCTAATGATAGTTCTTCCTTATTTTTAAAGTTTCCGTATATCGCCCCCTTAGTTAATCCCGTTGCAGAAGTTAAGTCAGATAAACTTGTTCCCACATAACCTTTTTTATTGAATATAGGAGCTACTGTTCTAACTATATAATTTGCTGTTATTTCTGATTTAGACGCCAATTACTTATTTTTTACAAAGATATAAAATTAATATACCAATTGGTATATTTTTATACAAAAAGAAAGCCAAATCATACGAAATGGCTTTATTCTTATACAAACTATATAAAACAAAAGCTTATCATTTAACGAACTTGATCACTTCTTTTGTTCCATTATTGTGCAAAATAACTAATTGGTAAACACCATGACTATAGCTTTCTGTGTTCACAGTTGTTGCATTTCCAGTATATACAATTTTACCATCAATGCCATATATTGAAATCACATCATCAAACTGAAGACCATTAATCGTTAAAACATCTTTAACTGGGTTAGGGTAAATTACTATTTCGTTAGATTTAGAAAAATGAACAACTTGGATATCACTATAGGTATACGCTCCATTAAAATCAGTTTGCTTAAGTCTATAGTATGAAACTCCAGAATAAGGATCTTCATCAACAGTACTATAGGTAATCGACTGCGTACTATTTCCAGCACCTAAAACCTTTTCAATGGCTTCAAAATAAATCCCATCTTGACTTCTTTCTATTGTAAAGTAGTCATTATCTATTTCAGAAGCTGTTTCCCAAGACAAATCTACTTTGGTTCCATTTTCAACTGCTTCAAAATAGGTCAACTCTATTGGGAGTGGGTTATTGGTAGTTGTTGAGGCTAACGTAAAAGGACTAAAAGATGTTACAACTCCAGATGTTTCAACCCATCCGTCTGCTGTTGTACCTCCCCAACCACCATTTCCATGGTCTTTCCACATTGCACCATCCCATCTAGCTACAGCCAACTCTGGCTGATTGTCAACTCCACTACAACTAGATGTTCCATACGAATCATAATACAACCTTACATTTACTGCATTGGTAGTATTAGTTCGATCTAAAATCCAATATTCACAGTTAGAAATATGATCTAAAGTCACATCTTTTAACGAATGGCTCCATCCACTCAAATGTGGGTCAGTAGGGAAAAATTCGGCCATAAATTGAGCTGATGAACTCGATGGCGCTGAAATTTGGATTGGTCTATATGTTCCATTCTTACCAACTGGGAATTCGAATAGATCATTTCCTCTTTTTTGCAATGGACCATCTACAAATGCATTATCAGATACATTCGCAACGGTGGCATTGTCTCTCATTGTAATAAAATTAGTGGCATTAGAAATAATGTTTCCAGCAACTAAATCCAATTCAGTTTGTACATTAATAGGAATGTTTAATGTAATCTCATTTACCGTGTTATTTGTTCTTAGTCTTCTAAAGTTTGGCTCTGGAGATGAACTGACATCATTAATACTTTGAGGTGTAGTTCCGTCCATTTCTACACGACCAGTATTGGCTCCAAAATTGATTGTTGAATTAGCACTAATATTAATATCACCTGCATAAGTACTTGTTGAAGAATATGTTGGATAAACTAATCCAGTTGAAGTTTTCACATAAGTTACATCTCCATTGTGGTCACTTGCATTATTATTGGTTGGCATAAAATACCCAGTTCCAGAATTTCTAAAAGTCACATCATCATTGTAAATATTACCTCCATAAGATGCATCATTCGAACCACCAGTTTTTTCTAAGAAAGTTATTCCATTATAAGTTGTTTGTCTGGTATGTACTCGTGGTGAAATAAAAGTTACATTTCCATTCCACGTTGAAGTTCTATTTTCGAAACGGCTATTATTTGTTGTTGTAATTGCCTGTGGCGTATTTCCTAATTGCGTAAAGTTTCTAAAATAAAGGTGTCCATCTGTAAACCCATTAGTTCCTAATGATACTGTTTTTGTATTGGCTAGTGTTCCTGCCCCTCCTCCTTCACCAAATCGAATTCCATCGCAATTGGCTCCATAAGATTCTATTACAATATTCCCATTATAGCTATTGCTACTATTAGATCCATGATTAAAATAGCATGCTGAACTAGAAGCTGTTGCGGTATTTGTTAGAGAGATATCATCTGCAAAAACAATATCACCTTGGTTAGCGACATAGATTTGTTTATTAGAATTTGCTCCACCATTGATCATATCTACTGTAGAGTTAAATGTAGCTGAGCTGCTAGATCCATTTGCAATATATACATAACCTCTTGATGCAGTATTGGTATTATTAATATTTACTGTTCCGTCTACTGTTCCGTTTCCTGAATTATAGAAATAAATACGGTTATAGTTTGAGATTCCATTATTAATTACAGAAACATTTCCTACAATATCAACTGTTGAAGAAGAGCTACTTGCTACTCTAAACTCTCCAACATTGTTACTGGTAGAATTGTTCGTAATATCTAAATTCCCTTGAATAGAGACATCTCCTTGATCACCTAAGTATACATAACTATTATTAGCAGCAGAAAGATTATTCAAAGTTACATTACCCGAAATGTTTAATGTTGAAGCACTGTTATTACTGAAATACATATTACCTGTACCACTTCCTGTTGATGAGTTGTTAGCAACTAAATTACCCGCAACAGTATTTCCAGAACTGTTATAAGCCAAGTACATGTGATGAGCACTTAAATTATTCATTGTTAAATCTGCTTGAAATACATCTGCTGCTCCATTCCCCATTAAAAAATATCCTGTTCCTGTATTTCTTAGTTCCGTATTTCCAGTAAAAGTATTCCCTCCAGCACTTCCATCGTGAGAGGCGTTTGTTTTTTCCAAATAAGCTGTTCCTCTATATATTGTTCCTCTTGTGATCATTCTAGGTCCAGAAAAATTAACATCTCCTCCCCAGTCTGAATCATAATTATAAAAATACCCTGTTCCTGCAGGGGCCATATTAATTGTTTGTGCTGTAGCTCCTATTTGTGTAAAGTTTCTAAACCTTAACTCTCCAGCAGTATATCCATTTGCTCCAATTGTTACCGTTTTTGTTGCTGCCAAGGTTCCTGTTCCATTTCCTTCTCCAAAAGCGATTCCATCAGAATTAGCATGATAAGACTCTACAATTATATTTTCATTGTACAGATTATTACTTGATGCGCTATGATTAGCATAAACTCTAGAATTATTAGCTGAAGAACTATTCGAAATTGTTAAAGAACCATTAAAAACAGCATCTCCTTGATTACTCAAATAAATACGAGAAAGGTTACCAGTCCCTGCATTTGTTACCTGTGTATTTCCTCCTATAGCAGCATACGATGTAGAAGAATTGGCTAAATAAATGTATAAATCATTTGATGTTCCCACATTACTCATGGTTAAATCGCCCGCTAAATTTAAGGTATCTGAAGAAGCTAAATAAATTTCACCTCTATTTCCAGTAGTATTATTCATTGCTATTAAATTCCCTCCTACTGCACTAATTTTTCCTCCATTCCCTAAGTAAATTCTATTGTTATTAGCAGATCCATTATTGGTTAATGTTACATTACCAGCGATTGAAATCTCTGAATTACTTCCTGAACATACATAAATACTTCCCGAATTGGTTCCTGATGCAGCGTTAGTAGCTGTTAAATTTCCAGCTATAGTATTTCCTGTTGATGTATGTCCTATGTATATATGACTGGTTCCAGAATTATTTAAAGTTACATTTCCTTGATAAATATCTGGAACATTTGCTCCTATTAAGAAATAACCTGTTCCGCTGTTATTCATGGTGTAATCTGCATCAAATGCATTGCCACCATCTGAATAATCGTTGTTTGCTCCATTTTTGGTCAAGTTAGCTGTTCTTCTATATCTTGTTCCTCTGGTGTACATTCTAGGTGCTGTAAAAGCAACATCTCCTCCCCAATCTGAATCATAATTATAAAATGTTGATGTACCAGTTAGTGCTATTGTATGCGCTGTATTTCCCGTTTGCGTAAAGTTTCTAAACCTAAGCTCTCCTGCTACGAATCCTCCACTTCCAATAGTTACTGTTCTTGTTGCAGCCAATACTCCTGTTCCAGTACTGTATCCAAAATAGATTCCATCTACATTACTGTTTGTGCTTTCTAAAGTGATGTTTCCGTTATAACTGTTGTTACTTGTTGCACTATTGTTACAATAAACTCTAGAATTGACTGCCGAGCTAGCATTTTCAATAGCTAAGTCTCCATTAAAAGTAACATCACCTTGGCTACCTAAATAAACATAACGGTTATCACCAGCTCCTGTATTTTGAACATCTGTTGTACCTGTAATTGTGACATTTGCTGTCGAATTATCACTAATATACACATAACCATTGGTCATTGTTCCAGTGTTTAAAATGTTTAAATCACCACCTAAATTAAAAGCATTATCATCAGCTACATATATTCTTGCAGTTGTTCCTGTAGCAAAATTATTCAATGTTAAATCTCCTGCTACAGACATTAATGTTCCCCCATTACTAATATAGATTTCACTTGTTGTAGATGAAGAAGTATTGTTGACCATACAGTTACCTCCAACAGTTAATGTAGAGTTCGTTCCTACATTGACTTGTACATTACTATATGCTCCTGTAGCTGAGTTAGTGATGGTTAAATCTCTAGCAATTGTATTTCCTGGTGAATTGTAAGCAATGTAAGCTCTACCTGAACCTGTATTATTAATTGTTACATCATTTCCGAATGTATCTGGATTTGTATTACCTAAAGAAAATGTCCCTGAGCCTGAATTGTTCATTTCTAAGTCAACATCAAATTGATTACCACCATTAGAATAATCTCCAGTTGCGCCTGTTTTTGTGAAAATCACACTATTTCTATATCGAGTTCCTCTGGTATAAAAAGTAGGTGAAGAAAAGTTTAAGTTTCCTCCCCAGTCAGAGTTGAATAACTCTAATCGAGCATCACCTGTTAATGTTAAGTTTTGATTCGTAGCTCCTACTTGGGTAAAGTTTCTAAGGTATAAATATCTTCCTAAAAACCCTGATCCTCCAACAGTTATTGTTGCTCCAGCTGCTAGCGTTCCTACTCCTTCAGAGTTCCCGAAATAAACACCATCATTAATCGCATTATTTGAACTAACAATAATGTTATCATTGTATATATTCGTTCCATTATTATCATGATTACAGTACACTTGGGAAGAATTTGCTGTAGCATGATTCTCAATTGTTAGTGTTCCATTAAAAGTAATATCTCCGTTATTCCCTAAATAAATTACAGAGGTAGCACCCGTACCTCCATTTTGAACAAGTACATTTCCCGTAATATCCACCGTTGAATTGGTACCATTACCTAACAGCACTTGAGCTGAATTCGAAGTTCCAGTCATCACATTTTCAATAGTAATATTCCCCCCAACTGTGACATCTCCGTTATTTCCTAAATAAACATTTTGTGCTGTAGAATTTCCATTATTATAAATAGACACATTTCCTGTGATAGCCACAGAAGAAGAAGTTCCGTTAGCAATGTATGATGATGCGCTTCCAGTAGGAGAATTATGCAAGGTAAAATCACCTGCTATAGTGTTTCCTATAGAATTATTTCCTACATAGACCCCGCTTGAGCTTGTGTTATACAATGTAAGATCACTATTAAAAACATCTGGGTTGGTGTTTCCAATCATAAAATAACCTGTACCACTATTTCTAAAGGTACAAGCATTGCTAAACGTATTCCCTCCATTTCCTGCATCATTGGTTGCTCCAGTCTTTTCAATATCTACAACTCCATTAAAAGTTGCTCCATCCAAATAAATTCTAGGAGCATCAAAATCAACATTCCCGTTAAATACTGTTCCAGTTCTAAACCTCAAAATAGCCGTCCCTGATAAAGATAAACTTTGAATAGTAGTGCCGCTTTGCACAAAGTTCTGCAACCTGAACTCTCCAGAAGTAAAACCTCCTACTCCTACTGCAATCACTTGAGAAGTTGCTAAAGTTGTCGTCCCTCCATTTTCTCCAAACCAAATCCCTCCTCCTGTATTACTTACAGTTAAGTTTCCATTCAATTGGTTTCCAACACTATTATAGGCCATTCTAAACCTACTTGTACTTGTATTCACTAATTCTAAATTACCATTGAAAATATCTGGGCTACCATTTCCCATCATCATATATCCAGTTCCTGAATTCGTTAACTTTACATCAGCATTGAATGTACACCCTCCGGTACCTCCACTAGAACCTCCTGAAGTTGTTTCCACATCAATTAAACCATTAAATACTCCTCCATTAAATTGAATAGCATTAGCGGTTCCTGTGATTCTTGAATTGATCGTTGACCCTAGAAATTCTACTGTACCAGTAGTATTTATATTAAGTGCTGAAGTACCTGGAGAATCGTTAATGGTTCCGTCTTGAAAACGTGAAGTACTATTTCCATTTAGGTTAAATGTATTTCCGTTAATATCAATTACTCCTACATAACCTGAAAGTACTCTTATATTATTGATATTTACCGCAATATCAACATTACAATCTCCAGTAAAATTAGTTGTAAACACTGCCGTTTGCGCACCTGTGGGAGCACCTAAACCATCTGGTAAACCAGTTGCTGAAGATGACCAACTGTTGCTACTCCAATTTGATGGAGCAGAAGTTACCCAATACCTGTTTTGAGAAAAGACAAAAGAAATGCTAAATAGCATTAACAAAAAAAGACTACACCTTTGCATATATTTATATTCAAATTATATCAATAAAAAACACTCTGGGGTAGTCGTTTTTTTATCTTGGAGTAGTCAAAAACAAATATAAGTTTAAAATAAACAAATCACCCAGTTTTTTATTCCAAAAAAACCATTTTAACGATAAAATAACGAGGGTTTTCTACATTTTCCCATAATGGCACTATTTTCTCAAAATAATCCCTTATTTTTAGGTTCTAAACCTACTAAAAACACATGATAAATATTAAACCTTTTAAAGCTGTTAGACCACCAAGGGACAAAGCTAATTTAGTCGCTTCAAGGCCTTTTTATAATTACAAAAAGCATATTTTAACTGCTAAACTTGAAGGGAATCCTTATACTTTTTTACATGTAATTAATCCAGAATTTAAGGCTGACGATAGAACAAAACCCAATACTAGAGAACGCTTTGAAAAGGTGAAGAATAAATATGACGATTTTAAATTATCTAACATTCTTCAAACTGAAGACACTGAAGCTTTCTATATTTATCGTCAAATCACACCAACCAATACTTACATTGGAATTATTGCTGGTGTAGCAGTTGAAAATTATATTAATGGACAAATAAAAGTTCATGAACATACACTAACTGAACGTGAAAAAACTTTCTGTAAATATATTGATGTCTGTAAATTTAATGCTGAGCCTGTTTTATTAACCTATAAAGACGAGCCTGAAATCAACCAAATCATTGATCAATACATTAACACTCGATCTGAATATGAATTCACAACAACAGATCACATTAAACATGATCTATGGATTATAGCTGAAACTGCTGAAATCCAAAAAATACAAACGATTTTTAATCACATTCCTAAAGTATACATTGCTGATGGACACCACAGAACGGCTTCCTCCGCTTTATATGCTACTGAAAATAAACACTTAGAAAGTGCTCAATACTTCCTCTCCTATTTTATTGCTGAAAGTAAGTTAAGAATTTATGATTTTAATCGAGCAATATCTGGCTTAAATGGATTGACAAAAGTTGATTTTCTTGAAGAAGTGAACCATTACTTTACGATAACTGAAACCTCAAATTCTCCCTTAAAGCCTACACAACTTCATGAATTCACCATGTATTTAGACCATCAATGGTACCGTCTAAACACAAAGTCCAATTTTATTGATAGCAACTCACCAGTGGGTAGTCTCGACCCTCAAATTTTATCAGACACCATACTCTCAAAAATACTGGGGGTGACCGATTTAAAAAACGACACCCGAGCTCATTTTATTGAAGGTACTAAAGGTTTAACTGCTCTTGAAGAAATTGTCAACAACAACATTGCTGATGTTTCATTTGCACTTCACCCTGTATCTATTGATCAATTGAAGTTAATTGCGGATACCAACAATATTATGCCTCCCAAAAGCACTTGGATTGAACCCAAACTAAGAAGTGGATTAACTATTTATGAGTTTTAAAGTTTCTTTAAAACTCTTCCTCCACAAGCTCTAATAAAGTCTTTGGCTTTCATCTCATTCTTATCCAAGTCAATGACATCCTCTGCTAGTTGTGACAATTCCTTAAACCGTTTATCTGCTTTTAAGGCTAAAGTATCTACAGTTAAAGCTTTTTGATTAAAGCCTCTTAGGTATAGTTTATTTAAAGACTTTAATCTTGATAACGCTACATAACCTTGTCCAGATTCAAATGTTTTAGTTAAATCAATTTCAGCCGCTTCCAAGGTCATCCCTTGTGATTTATGAACTGTTATTGCCCAAGCTAATCGCAAAGGAATTTGGTTAAATGACGCCAATGATTTCCCACTATCATCGTCAATCGACCATTTTTCTGGTGTTACTGTAATTTTATCGCCGCTAGTTAATTTCACCACAGGTAATCCTACTCCACTATATTCAATAACCTCTCCTAATGTTCCATTAATATATCCTTTGTCGTAGTTATTTTTAACGAACATTACTTTTGCTCCTATTTTCAATTGCAATTCATTACCGGCTAACACCGTTTTTTTCAAAACTTCAACTAGCTGTTTATCGCCAGTTGTTGTTGCTTTAAAATACCGTTTTTTACCAGGCAATTTCTCTAAAAACTCTTGATTAATTCGATCTACATCTGCGTTGTGCGTGTATAATTTAGTTGGTTCAAGTTTCAAAGGAGTATTCGCTGACTTTAATAAATCTATTGTCTGCTGAGAAATTGTATTTGTACGTATTTCATTTAACAAATCATTTAACTCATGATCGCTTTGACGGTATTGTTTGGTTAAATAACATACTGAAACTCCAGCATCTACCCAGGCTTTTGACATAAAAGCAAATTTATCTCTACTCTTTTCTTGCTGAACTCCAACAGGAGGCAACTGAAAAAAGTCTCCACAAAACACCACCTGTAAGTCTCCAAAAGACTCTATATTATCTTTAAAAGACTGAAGTACTAAATCAACTAAATCTAACTGTTTTTTATGTAACATTGATATCTCATCAATGATCAGTACTTTGGCTTTTGCAATTTTATCTTTTAAATATTTTTTAGTCTTCATCCCTGCTAGTTCTCTACCAGTCAGCGACTCTTTTACTCCTATTCCAGCCCAAGAATGAATTGTAACTCCTCCAATATGTGTAGAAGCTATTCCTGTAGAAGCTGTTATAGCCACAGGAACTTTTCTATCTTTTAAATACTGTATATACTGATTAAGCACGTAGGTTTTCCCGGTACCAGCTGACCCCGTTAAAAAAACATTCGTACCTGTTTTTAATATTGAAAGTGCATGTTCTTGCGTCATAGCCTACTTACTTTCTCATAAAAAAAGGGAAACAGTAATTTCCCTTTTTTTTATCAATATGGTTTTAACAACTATTTTCTGTATTTCACCTCGGTTGCGTGAATCTCTAGAAGAGGCTTTAAAAATTCCTCTAAATTATTCATATCTAACTGACTTGCAGCATCACACAATGCCTCATTTGGACAAGGGTGTGTTTCAACAAACAATCCGTCAACTCCTGAAGCAACCCCTGCTCTAGCTAAAGTATCTAAATACTGCTTCGCTCCTCCATTTGGATCAGCACTCGGAATACCATACTTTCTAATTGAATGTGTTACATCAAAAATTACTGGATAACCTGTTTGTCTCATTTCAAAGAAACTTCTTGGATCAACGATTAAATCATTGTAACCAAATGCGTACCCTCTTTCAGTCAACAAAATTTTATCATTACCTGTCGATGCTACCTTAGCAGCAGGTTTTCCCATGTTTTCTGGCGCTAAAAACTGTGGATGTTTTAGATTAACAATTTTCCCCGTGTTTCCTGCTGCCACCAGCAAAGAAGTTTGCATTGCTAAATACGCAGGAATCTGAATAACATCTACGACATCAGCAACTTGGTCTACATGTCCTGGAAAATGCACATCAGTAACTAAAGAAAAGCCAAACTCTTTTTTTACTTTTTCTAAAATTCTTAATCCCTCTTCTGTTCCTGGCCCAACATAATAATCAACAGAACTTCTATTATCTTTCATAAAAGAAGATTTATAGACTGTTGGGATATTTAACTTTGTTGTTACCTCTTTAATTTTTTCTGCAGTACGTAACATTGTTGCCTCATCTTCAATAACGCAAGGCCCTGTTATTAAAAACAATTCATCCGCTCCAAATGTTACCTCTCCTAATTCAAATTTCTTTTTACTCATTTTTATAAAAGTTTTATAACCAGTAAATTAAACACTTTTAAATAAAGTTAAGATTCAATTTCAGAAACGATTCGTCTTACTTTCTCTAAATCATCAATTGTATCTACTGGAATGGAATCGTGTTGCGTAATCTCTATTTTAATTACTCCACCATTCTCTAACCATCTATTTTGTTCTAACGACTCTGTTAACTCTAATTTTGTTTGCTCCATTTCAGCAAATGCTTTTAAAGATTCCGTCGTAAAACCATACATTCCAAGATGTTTGTAAAATGTATGATGTTGCAACCACTTTGTTTTATGCACTCCTCTTATATGAGGAATAACAGATCGACTAAAGTACAGTGCACGCTTATTCTTATCAAAAACAACAAACACTTCACTCTCATTAAACAAATCTCCCTCATTTGCTACTGGCATCACCAAGGTAGCCAATTCGGTTTTAGGGTCTTCAAAACAACTTACCAAACACCTAATTTGTTCAGGTTCTAATAAAGGTTCATCTCCTTGAATGTTAATTACAGCCTCAAAGCTCAAATCACTTTTAGCTTGAACAATTTTGTAAGCCTCTAAACATCTGTTGGTACCAGTAGTATGTTCTTTGCTCGTCATTACAACCTCTCCTCCAAAAGCTTTTACGGCCTCTTCTATCCTCTCGTCATCTGTTGCTACAACAACATGATCCAACACTTTTTTACTTTGTTCATAAACACGTTGAATCATGGGCTTCCCACAAATATCTACCAATGGCTTCCCTTCTAATCTGGTTGAACCATATCTTGCTGGTATGACCCCTAAAATATTCATTCAATTACTTTTTAAAATTATCTGCTACAACCAACTCTTTAGTTCCATGAGTCCATGAGTAAAAACCTTCACCAGATTTAACCCCTAACTTTCCAGCAGTAACCATGTTTACTAATAATGGACATGGCGCATACTTCGCTGTTCCATAACCATCTTGTAATACTTTTAAAATAGCCAAACATACATCTAACCCAATAAAATCTGCTAATTGTAATGGTCCCATTGGATGAGCCATTCCCAACTTCATTACGGTATCAATTTCTTCTACACCAGCTGTTCCTTCATGCAACGTAATAATAGCCTCATTAATCATAGGCATTAAAATCTTATTGGCAACAAACCCAGGGTAATCATTGACTTCAACAGGCACTTTTTTTAAGGCTCTAGAAGTTTCCATAATTGTTGTTAACACTTCATCAGACGTAGAATATCCTCTAATAATCTCTACCAATTTCATTACAGGAACTGGATTCATAAAATGCATACCAATCACTTTCTCTGGTCTTGAAGTTACTGCTGCAATTTTGGTAATTGAAATAGAAGATGTGTTGGTTGCTAAGATGGCATTTTCTGGAGCAAACTTATCCATATCTTTAAATATCGACAGTTTTATCTCTACATTTTCTGTAGCTGCCTCTACTACTAAGTCAGCATTTTTAGCTCCTTCTTCTAAAGATGTAAATGTTGTTATATTACCTAAAGTATTAGACTTATCTTCCTCAGAAATTCTTTCTTTTTTGATTAAACGATCTAAATTCTTTGTGATTGTAGCTAACGCTTTGGTTAAACTATCTTCAGAAATATCGACTAACGATACATTAAATCCACTTTGTGCAAATACATGAGCAATTCCATTCCCCATAGTACCAGCTCCTATTACGGTAATATTTTTCATTGTAATTAATTATTATTTATGAATTATAAATTTGAACATTGATAAACGAAAGCAGGAGGGATATTTACTGGCGCAAATTTATAGCTTACATTTTTAAACTTCGTTTGTAATAACTTACGCGCATTTAATGAATACTGAAATTGAATATATTTCCCCTCTTTCCCTAAAGCTTTGACACTAGCATCTAAAATTTTATTTTTAACTGCTTCTGGAATAACTGCCAATGGCAATGAAGAGACCACATAATCAACCTTATGGATTCCCTCTAACGCTAAATATTGTTCCAGTTTTTCAGCTGAATCATTAATAAGGTTTAATTTTTCATCCCTTATATTTAAGTTAATATGCTCATAAAAGTTTCTGCTTAATTCAAAAGAAAGTAACCTACTACCAGGTTTCATTTCTTCTAAAAGACCTTTTGTAAACACTCCATTTCCTGGTCCTAACTCTACAATAACATCAGCCTTATCAAATTCAATAGGGGCAAACATTTTTTTCATCAAAAACTTAGAACTAGGAGCTACAGCTCCAACTGTCTTTCGTTCTTTCAAAAATTCATTAAAAAAACCACTTTTCTTAGCCAAAATTTTAGTTTTATTGGTTATAGCTACAAATATAAGTATTATAGCTAAGTACATAGAAATTCACTCTAAATCTTTTAAACATTCTGATCTCTTAAAGTGAACAACATAGGTCTTAAACAAAATATTATTCAAAAAACGAAAAATTTACTTTTCCATAACTTCTTGTATTCACATAACTAGGATGACTACTTAAATCTGTTCGTTGATCATGCTCTACAATTAAAATTCCATTTGCTGTAAGCATTTTATTTTCAAACACCAATTCAGGAATTTTGTTTAAATTATCCATTCCATAAGGTGGATCGGCAAAAATAATATCATATTGATGATGCGGTTTAGTCAAATAAGTAAAAGCATTGTATTTAAAAGCCCTAACTGGCAACGCTAATTCTTCACTAATTTTACTAATAAACTTAATACTTTGTAATGCGATATCAACGGCATCAACTTTTTGAGCTCCTCTTGAAGCAAATTCTAAAGAGATACTTCCTATACCAGCAAATAAATCTAAAACCTCTAAGCCATCAAAATCATAGCTATTTTCCAACACGTTAAACAATGCTTCTTTTGCAAAATCTGTTGTTGGTCTAGCCTTTATGTTTTTGGGAGCTAGTATCCTTTTCCCTTTATATTTCCCTCTAATTATCCTCATTTAATGTAAACTTTTTTCTATTTCAAGTATCCCTCTTTCAACATGATAAGTATTGGTATCAGCAGAAAAAACACGTTGAATATTTGAAAAATATGCTCCTAATTTATCAAGAAACAAATTCATATCAGCAAATACTCCTCCTGTCTCAACAGTCAACTGATGCTCCTCCACTCCAGTATATTGCAATAACAACAAGTGATAATACAAAGCGTCCTCTACTTGTTTCACTTCAAACTGATTGACCAGTTGAACCACTCCATTGATAACCACTAAAAAAACAGCTGTTTCTCCTAAAAATAAAGAGGTAATTTTATTCCTGTCTTTCTGAGCAGAAGCTTTACTAATAAAACTACTCAACAAGCTTTCAAAATTAGCTCCTTTATACTTTTGAATGACTTTGGTTGCTATATTTTCATCTACCCCCCAAATTACTTCCATTTTTTCAGCAGGAATTGAAGAAGCCCTATATTTCATCCCAGCTTCTCCTTTCGACAAAGTGTAATCTAAATATGTTTTTTTATGATGCTCTACATATAAAGCCGTTGGTATCAATGTAAAATTTCGATCTAAATACCTAACTAGCACCCGATTATAAGCATCTTCTCCATCTATTACATCTTCTAATTTAGATGAACTGGCACTACTAATTACCTGTTTAGAAACGGTATCTCTGATTATTTTAAAGTAATAACCACTAACGATCACTAATAAAAGTTCTTTATGTACTTCTGATTTTTCCATACAAAATTAAAAATCCCTTTTATTGAATTTCAACAAAAGGGATTAAGTATCTTATTATTAATCTTAGGTCTTATTTATCTGCCCAACTTCCGTTAGTTTTTGGTTCTGTCTTAGACCCTATACTTAATGTATCTCTCTTTACAAAAGGATCATAAGGAACTGGATCATAAGCATAGAAATGAGCGATTAAATCTTCTCCCTCTCTTATTGTATCAGTATACATTGGATAAACTGGAGGATTTAATGCCGCTATTTTTTTAGCTCTTCCATTTTCTTTTGTCAACTTATCTACACTTTTCACACTTACAATTTTCCCTAATGTCTCTAATTCAAAAGGATATAAACGATCGTCATTATTTTTAACTGCTTGCTCACCAGTGTACATCACCTCCATAATAGGATACCAAAGTGTATCAATTTCGATTATTCCTAATTGAACAGCTTCAGCTTCGTCAATATCATTGTATTTTTCCTCGTCTTTTAACTTGTTATACCCTAATATTTTTCCTTCTTCGTCAGTTATTCTTCTATCTGGAATATCTCCATCAATCACAATATCCATAACTTTATCCTCTTGAAGAAATCTTTTTAACTCTTTGTAATCTGAAGCATAAAAACCATACTTCTTTTTATAGGCAACTTGAACATCTCTAACATCAGAAAGAGCTTGTTTTGTATTATCATCCCACTCTTTCTTAGCATCTCTTTCAGCAATAGTTTGCATTACAGATTGATAAGATTTATAAGCAAAAAAAGCAGTGAGGACGAACAATGTTAATAAAGCCACTACATTTACGAGCTTATTGATAACTTCCAACATGTACAATAGGGAAATAACCCCCGCTCCCAAAATAGCATAAGCTCCTAATTGAAAATCATTCGTTTGTTTAATATTAGTTGTTGGATCAATTGTATTTCCTACAATAATCAACACGATTCCTGTAACTATAATCATTAAAGGAAACATAAACTTCTTCGAAAAGACTCCTATTTGTTCTAACATAAGTATTCTTTATTTTTTAACAATGGTTACAAAACTAACATTTTTTTTAAAATTTAATCTTTATTTTTCTTCTAAACTATTAAAAGGTTATTAACGAAGGTAATTCGGTTGTTAATAACGATTCAAAATAACTTTTATTTTGCTTAAAAATTAAGAAATAAAGCTCATTTTTACTCATGTATATCTAGATGATAGTTATATTTGTAAGAAGTAATCCAATGGATGATTTAAATAAGGATTGAATATACAATATGAAAATAATTATTACTGGTGCTGGTGCTGTAGGTTATCACTTAGCTAAGTTAATGGCTAGCGAATCAAAAGACATTTATTTAATCGATGAAAATGAAGAACGTTTACATTATGTTGCTTCCCACATTGATGTTTTTACCATTTGTGGTGATGCCAAGTCTATGGATGTTTTGATGGATGCTAAAGTTGACAGTTGTGATTTATTAATTGCTGTTACATCCTCAGAAGAGACCAACCTGTTAGTCTCTATTTTAGCCAAAAAATTTGGAGCAAAAAGAACAATTGCTAGAATTAACGATTTAGACATTTTAAATTGTGAGTTAAAAGAGATGTATAACCAATTAGGTGTAGACACCTTAATTTCTCCTGTAGATTTAGTTTCAAAAGAAATTAAGCTGTTATTGAGCCGATCAGTTTTTACAGATGATTTAGAATTTGATGAGGGGAAGTTAACGGTATTTGGAATTACAGTTGGAGAAAAGTCGCCACTTGTCAATAGAACTGTACAAGAAAGTGCCTATTTAAACCCTAACTTAGATTTTAAACCGATTGCTCTTCATAGAAATGAAGATACTATAATTGTAAATGCGGATACTTTAATTAAAACCAATGATATCCTTTATTTCATTGCCCCTCCTCAATGTATTGACAATGTAATTAGTCTATGCGGGAGAGAATGTTTTGAGATTAAAGACGTAATGATACTGGGAGGTAGTAATATTGGTATTATGACCGCCCAATTATTAGAAAAGGAATATAATGTAACATTAATTGAACGTGACCGAGCTAAATGCGAAAAGATAGCTGGTAAATTGAAACGTACATTAGTAGTTAATCTTGATGCTAGAGATGTGGAATCTTTAGAAAACGAGGGCTTAAATGATATGGATGCCTTTATCTCAGCAACAGGAGACTCAGAAACAAACATCATGTCTTGCTTGGTTGCTAAGAACCATGGTGTTAAAAAGACCATTGCCCGTGTCGAGAACATTGATTATATCCACTTATCTCAAGCCATTGGTATTGATACACTTATCAATAAAAAAATTATTGCTGCTAGTAACATTTTTAAATACGTTAGAAAAGGTGATGTTGATGCGATTGCAAGTTTACATGGAGTAGATGCAGAAGTTATTGAATACATTGTAAAACCAGGTACTAAAATCACCAAAAAACCAATTAAAAAATTAGACTTTCCTAAAAACGCTAATATTGCTGGAGTAATTAGAAACGATGAAGGGTTTATTCCTTTTGGAGATTTCACACTTGAAGCCGGGGATAAAGCAGTTGTTTTTTCTGCAACGGAATCAATATCTAAAATAGAACGATTTTTTCATTAAAATATGGCTAAAAGACTTATAAACTGGAGAGTGGTTGTGCATGTTGTAGGCTCTCTTCTTATGATTAGTGGTTTCTTGATGGCATTTAGTCTTCCTTTTTCTTTCTATTTTAAAGATGGGATGCACCTTTATATTATCCTTTCTTGTCTGATTACATTTGGGACTGGATTAACTGCTCGATTGGCCACCAAAAGCCATCATAATGATGAAATAAAAAAGCGAGAGGGTTATTTAATTGTTTCACTTGGTTGGTTATCTATGGCAGTTTTTGGGACACTTCCTTATTACATCTCTAGTCAAATACCAAGTATTCATGATGCTTTCTTTGAAACCATGTCAGGTTTAACAACTACAGGGGCTACAATTTTAGGTGACGCTGGGCATAAGATTTCAGAATTAGCTCCTAGCCTCTTATTTTGGAGAAGTATGACACAATGGATTGGAGGTATGGGAATTATCGTACTAACCATCGCTATTTTACCTCTTCTAGGTATTGGAGGAATGGAATTGTTTGTTGCTGAAGCTCCTGGACCTACCAAAGATAAAATTCATCCTAGGATTAAAGAAACAGCTAAACGACTTTGGGTTATTTATTTTGGATTAACGGTATTAGAAACAATTATCCTAATGTTTGCTGGGATGGATTTTTATGATGCAATTAATCACGCACTAACCACCAATTCAACGGGTGGATTTTCAACTAAAGATGGAAGTGTTGGCGAATTTCAATCTCCATTAATTGAATATATCATCACTATTTTTATGTTTATAGCTGGGACCAATTTTACCTTAATCTATTTTGGTTTTAAGGGAAAACTCAAATACTTTTTTAAGAATGATGAGTTTAAGTGGTATTTAATGGCTGTGATCGGACTTTCAATCGTTTTAACACCTTTTGTTTACCATAACTACAACAGTATTGAAGAGTCTTTTAGAATGGTTTTATTTCAAGTGGTTAGTATGATTACAACAACAGGATATGCAACTGCTGATTTTACTTTATGGGGACCATTGGTAACCTTTATTTTCTTTCTACTATTGTTCTCAGGTGCATCTGCGGGTTCTACAAGTGGAGGAATTAAAATAGTAAGGATTGTTGTCTTAATGAAAAATGGTTTCTTAGAATTTAAAAAGCGATTACACCCTAATGCTATCATCCCTGTTCACCTGAATAAAGAACCGGTTTCTAATAAGATTATTTACAACCTTTTGGCTTTTATCTTTTTATACCTTTTTATTTTTACTATTGGAGCTATAGCTTTAACGGCCTTTGGTGTTAAGTTTGACGAGGCACTAAGTGCCGTTGCAACTTCATTAGGGAACGTGGGGCCTGGTATTGGAGATTTAGGTCCATCAGGACATTTTGGTGGTCTCCCTGATGGAACAAAATGGATTTTAGCATTATTAATGTTGATGGGACGATTAGAACTTTTCACCGTTGCACTCCTATTTACGCCCTATTTTTGGAGAAGAAATTAAACACAAAATAACATGGAACATTTACAATCAATTATAGAACAAGCTTGGGATAACCGCGCTTTATTAGAAGAAAAAGAAACAATAGCTGCTATTGAAGAAGTTATTGAAGCAGTAGACAAAGGCATTTTAAGAACAGCTGAACCAGTTGGTGACTCTTGGAAAGTCAACGAATGGGTAAAAAAAGCTGTAGTACTCTACTTCCCTATTCGTAAAATGGAAACCATAGCAGTTGGACCTTTTGAGTTTCATGACAAAATGGCGCTTAAAACAAACTATAAAGATTTAGGGGTTCGTGTGGTTCCACACGCCATTGCACGTTATGGAGCTTATGTAGCTAAAGGAGTTATCATGATGCCGTCTTATGTTAACATAGGAGCCTATGTTGATAGTGGGACAATGGTTGACACTTGGGCAACAGTAGGATCTTGCGCTCAAATTGGTAAAAATGTCCACTTAAGTGGAGGTGTTGGTATTGGTGGCGTATTAGAACCGCTACAAGCTTCTCCAGTAATCATTGAAGACAATGCCTTTATTGGAAGTCGTTGTATTATCGTAGAAGGAGTAAGGGTTGGAAAAGAAGCGGTTTTAGGAGCCAATGTTGTATTAACAAAATCAACAAAAATAATTGATGTTACAGGTGACGAGCCTAAAGAATATAAAGGATATGTTCCAGAACGTAAGGTCGTTATTCCAGGAACTTATACCAAAAAATTTAATGCAGGAGAATACCAAGTTCCCTGTGCTTTAATTATTGGAGAACGAAAAGCTAGTACAGATTTAAAGACTTCTTTAAATGATGCTTTAAGAGAAAATGATGTTGCTGTATAGTACAAACTAACATTTATAATGTTAATAACTTAACTGAAATTCTGTCAACTTTATAAATTAATTTTCGTCATTTGAATAGTTGGAATAATATTTGAACGGTTTTTATATCATTTCGAATGAGATTTTAACTATTTTTATTCACGATAAATAATTGAGGTTATGGAGGCAAAATTTTCACCAAGAGTAAAAGATGTAATTAGTTACAGTAGAGAAGAAGCTTTAAGGTTGGGACATGATTATATAGGTGTTGAACATTTATTGCTTGGATTAATAAGAGAGGGGGAAGGAATTGCCTTAAAAATTATTAAATCTAAGGGAGTAGATATCAAAGAGCTTAGAAAGCAATTAGAAAGCGAATTACCTAACGGCTTAAACAAAAGTGTTAATTCTGGGAACTTACCCTTATTAAAACAAGCAGAAAAGGTTTTAAAAATCACTTATTTAGAAGCCAAACTATACAAGAGTAATATGATAGGTACTGAACACCTATTATTATCTATTCTAAAAGAAGAAGAAAATATAGCTACCAAAACCTTAATCGACTATAACATAAATTACGAATACGTAAAAGAAGAATTAGAACTAATGATGGAACAAGGATATAAAGAAACGCCAAAAGCTGAACTTCCTGGAACGCCAGATGATGATCAACCAAGATCTGGAGGCTTTGGAAGTGGAGGTTCTTCTAGTAGAAAACCTGGAGATAGCAAATCAAAAACACCAGTATTAGATAACTTTGGAAGAGATTTAACCAAATTTGCTGAAGAAGGTAAACTGGACCCTATTGTAGGTCGTCAAGATGAAATTGAACGTGTCTCTCAAATTTTAAGTAGAAGGAAAAAGAACAATCCAATTTTAATAGGTGAACCAGGTGTTGGTAAATCTGCAATTGCTGAAGGTTTAGCTTTAAGAATTGTCCAACGTAAAGTTTCAAGGGTATTATTTAATAAACGAATTGTTTCTCTTGATTTAGCTTCATTAGTAGCTGGAACGAAATATAGAGGACAGTTTGAAGAAAGAATGAAAGCGGTGATGAATGAATTATCTAAGTCGCCAGAAATTATTCTTTTTATCGATGAGATACATACAATTGTTGGGGCTGGTGGAGCTTCTGGATCTTTAGATGCCTCTAATATGTTAAAACCTGCTCTTGCAAGAGGTGAAATCCAATGTATAGGTGCAACGACATTAGATGAGTACAGACAGCACATCGAAAAAGATGGAGCTTTGGAAAGACGTTTCCAAAAAGTGCTTGTTGAGCCTACTTCTATTGATGAAACTATCGCGATATTAAATAATATCAAAGAAAAATATCAAGATCATCATAATGTTAATTATACTGATGACGCCATAGAAGCTTGTGTAAAATTAACAGCTCGTTATATCACAGATAGACATCTTCCTGATAAAGCCATTGACGCATTAGATGAAGTTGGTTCTAGAGTACACATTTCTAACATCAATGTTCCAAAAGAAATCATTAAGTTAGAAAAAGATATTGAAGCGATAAAAGAGGAAAAGAACAAAGTTGTTAGAAGTCAGCAATATGAAGAAGCTGCAAAGCTTAGAGATACTGAACGTAAACTATATGAAGCTTTAGATAATGCAAAGCTTAAATGGGAAGAAGAAAGTAAAACGCATAAAGAAACTGTAACTGAAGAAAATGTTGCTGAAGTAATTGCGATGATGACTGGAATTCCTGTACAACGTGTTGCTGAAAAAGAAAGTGGTCGTTTATTAAAAATGGGGACTGACTTAAAAGGATCGGTTATTGGACAAGATGACGCGATTAAAAAAGTAGTCAAAGCTATTCAAAGAAATAGAGCTGGATTAAAAGATCCTAATAAGCCTATTGGTTCTTTTATTTTCTTAGGACCTACTGGTGTTGGTAAAACACAATTATGTAAAGTATTAGCAAAGCAAATGTTTGATACAGAAGAATCACTTATTCGTATTGATATGAGTGAATACATGGAGAAATTTGCTGTTACACGTTTAATTGGAGCGCCTCCGGGATATGTAGGATATGAAGAAGGTGGTCAATTAACTGAAAAAGTTAGACGACGTCCCTACTCTATCGTTTTGTTAGACGAAATAGAAAAAGCACATCCTGATGTATTTAATCTATTATTACAGGCTTTAGATGATGGTCAATTAACTGATAGCTTAGGTCGTAAAGTAGACTTTAGAAATACTATTATTATCATGACTTCAAATATAGGAGCTCGTCAATTGGCTGAATTTGGAGGAGGCGTAGGATTTGGAACTAAAGCCAAAGAAGATGCTATGGAAGAAGATAATAAAGGCGTTATACAAAATGCTCTAAAGAAAGCTTTTGCTCCTGAATTCTTAAACCGTATTGATGATGTGATTATGTTTAACTCTCTTGAAAGAGAAGATATTCATAAAATTATTGATATTGAACTGAAAAAACTATTTAGTAGAGTTCATGATTTAGGGTACAATATCGAGCTATCTGAAAAAGCAAAAGATTATATTGCTGATAAAGGGTATGACAAGAACTATGGAGCTAGACCTTTAAAACGTTCTATTCAAAAGTACCTAGAGGATCCTTTAGCAGAAGAAATTATTAAAGCCAATGTTAAAGAGGGAGATACACTTTTAGTAGATTTTAACGATTCTGAGATCGTTGTCGAAGTGAAGAAAGGAAAAAAAACCTCTAAAGCTAAGGAAGATTAAGTTTTAATCACACATAAAGAAAAAAGCCAGAAGCGATGTATTGTTTCTGGCTTTTTTTATGGATGGAATCGAAACTAGCCCCCCATTACAATAATCTAAGAAAAAAGACGTTATATCTATGTAAAATTGCCTTTTTTTTGAATAAAAATAGCATATATACCGTTTAAATAAGCAACCATCATTTCTCTATAAAGTCATTAAACTATAAGTTACACTTCTACTTAACACAATTAAAACTTAAAAGCTATGAAAACAAGTTATTTGATTTTGGCGAGTTCAATTTTTTTACTCTTCTCTTGTCATAAAGATAAAGGAGTTATATCATTAACCTATAATAAGGCTACTGCAATATATGGCAGTTTAGATGAAATTAGAACATCTCCTTTAGTTACTGTTCCAAAAACCATTCAGAATCCAGGTAAAATTTTTATTGATGAAAATGTATTACTGATAGGAGAAGAAAATGAGGGGATTCACGTATTTGACAATACTACACCAGCTTCACCTTCACCAGTTTCTTTTATACAGATACCTTTCAATAAAGAGTTTTACATTGAGGATAATATCATTTATGCTGAAACTCAATACGATTTAATCAAAATTGATGTATCTGATCTTTCCAATCCAACTCTAATTGATCGATTAGAAAATGCTTTTGGCACTCCTCTTCTCAACAGTCAAGGAGAAGCAATTATAGGTTTTTCTTATGCTGTAGCGACAGAAACTTTTAAAATTAATAGTCCCGAAGAAAAGGCGATCAGAAAGGATGGTTACCTATATTACGATTACCTAAGAAAAACTATTCCTCCATCATCTGTCCCTTCTTCTTTTACAAGTAGTAGCAGAGAAAGTAAAGGAACGCTTAATAAAATTGCATTATCTAATGATCATGTATATGTTATTGGAGGAACCCAATTGTATACTTTTCACAATACTAATAATGAATTATCTAAAATAGACGAATTGTTTTTACAGAATGGAATTGAAACAATTTACCCTGAAGATAATAAGCTATTTATTGGAACGTTAAACTCAATGCTTATTGTAGATATCACTAATCCTTCTAACCCTGTTCAAGAAGGTACTTATTTCCATACTACTTCATGCGATCCGGTTTTACCTAAAGAAAATGTAGCTTATCTAACATTAAGAACTGGTGATTTTGGTGGATGTAGTGGAGATGAGAATGCTTTACATGTAATTGATATTGAACAAACGAGTTTCCCTAAGCTTCATGAACAGATTACCATGACAAGTCCTTATGGTATGCAGTTGATTAATCACTATTTATTTGTTGGTGAAGGTAAAAATGGTTTATCCATCTTTGATGCTAACGATCCTTTAAACTTAACTAAAGTAATGACTAAAACGAATATTGAAGTGTATGACATTATGGAACACCCAAGTAATCCTAATATCATACTTACCACTAACGAATCTGGTTTACAGCAATACGTTATTGATTACAATACTTTAGAATTATCACCGTTAAGCGCTGTTAATTACTAATGAGCATAAAAATGAATCATATCTTATCATCCCTACTTTTATATTTCATTATACAAGTAGGGGTGTTTAGTCAAACTATTCCTTTTGAGCATTCTATTGTGGTGGTCAAACAAAAAGGTAAAAATGCTCGAGATATTGCCCACATTGAAGCAATAACTAGTGATTCTATCTCCTACTCTTTATTTCCTAGCCAAGAAAAGATTAGTCATAACTTGAAAAAAATCAAGAAAATATACTTGAATCATAACGTAAGGATTTTTTACAATAGCAAGTTTCACTATCGAAACAGTTTATTATTAAACGCCTCTGTAAGTGCAGGTTACAATCATGGAAACATGCACCTTTCATTAAATAAGCGTTTTAATTATGCTGAAGTTGGAATTGGTGTAGGTAGGTTTAGTAACTTTGTTTCTCTTCCTCTCTCTATTCCTGGAATATTTGTGAGATCTACTCCTATTTACATTAATAGTAAATACATTTTTACCAAAGGAAAAAAAGCTTATTATACCCGAGCAAAACTAGGTTATAACTTTAATAGTAATAATAGAATTGATATACAGAATGTAAACAATGGTCCTTTATTTGAACCGTCTATAGGCGTTGTTTTCTCGTCAAAAAGAAGACTGAAGCATTACTTGGAAGTTAGTCAGCACTTTTCTTATGCAAGTGGTAGCTTTAGCACTACAGACTTTAACAGCTCGGCTCCAGTTAGTGGAACTTTTAAAATTTGGTTTAACAAAACCCTAATAACCTATGGAATTGAGATTGGGAAATCAGGAAAGAGGTAATAATCATTTCTATTTCCTCTTTAGTTTTCCTATTACTTTAATAATACTAAGTAATTATCTTTTCTAATTGGTATGACATTCGTTTGATTAGGCGTTAAGCAATACTTAATATCCTCATTTAAATTTAATGCTTTTAGTCTTCTTCTATGAGAAGAAGCTTTTAAAAAGGCCATATAGTTATCTTTTGCAGAAAGGTATAAGTATTTAGCTGCTATAGATGAATCTTCATCTGTAGTAAACTTCCCACTTTTGATAAGGTTATCTACAAAAGCACCTGCACAAATTGTATCTTCTAAACAAAACTTATCTTTCCAACCAGATGCTAAACATAGTACATCTTTATCTTGTTCAACCAACCACTGGCTCAAGGCGTCTAAATTTAACAAAGACCCTATCACGACTTCTTCTGCATCTCTAGCTGTATGAAAAGCACGCGTTCCATTCGTAGTTGTGATCACAATTGTTTGATCTTTATATTCACCAGTCATAAAACCGTAAGGAGAATTCCCTAAGTTAAACCCCTCAACAATCTGACCTTTACGTTCTGCCGCTACAATATACCCCTCTTCTTGATATCCTCTAGCCTCCTCAATTGTTGCTACAGGAATTATTTTTTTTACACCATTATCAAAAGCTGCACACATTGCTGATGTTGCCCTCAACACGTCTATCACCACCACAATTTGATTTTCTTTTTTGTATTGTGGATACAAACTTGGGGTATGACACACTTCTACTTTCTTCCTATTCTCCATTATCTATATTCTCGTATCTTTACTCTATTTCCTTAATTTGATTTCTGTATATTATAATCTATTTAAAAGGAAACTTTACTACTGATGCAGGTATTTGTTTATTTCTAATTTGAATATATACTGTTGACCCTTCTGTTGAAAATTCTTTATTTACATACCCCATTCCAATTGCTTTTTTCAAAGATGGAGCCATCGTTCCAGAAGTTACTCTACCAATAGTATTTCCAGCTTCATCTACAATTGCATAGTCGTGTCTAGGAATCCCTCTTTCTAGTAACTCAAATCCTACTAACTTTTTAGTTATTCCGGCTTCTTTTTGAGCTTTTAAAGCTTCTGAATTTACAAACTCTTTTGTAAACTTAGTTATCCATCCTAAACCAGCTTCTAGTGGAGAAGTTGTATCATCTATATCATTTCCATATAAACAGAATCCCATTTCTAAACGTAAGGTATCTCTTGCAGCTAAACCGATAGGCTTTATTCCAAACTCCTCACCTGCTTCAAAAACAGCATCCCATACAGCTTCAGCTACCTCATTGGGAATATACAATTCAAAACCTCCTGATCCTGTATAACCTGTTGCAGATAAAATGACATTATCTACTCCTGCAAACACTCCTTTTGTAAAATGATAATACTTAACTTCAGCTAAGTTAACATCAGTCAATTTTTGTAAAGTTTCTGTTGCTTTAGGGCCTTGAACCGCCAACAAAGACATGGAATCACTAATATTTTCCATTTCAACACCAAAGGAATTATGTGAAGCTATCCAATCCCAATCTTTCTGAATATTTGAAGCATTAACAACTAATAAGTATTCTTTTTCAGAGATTCGATAAACTAGTAAATCATCAACAATACCTCCATCATTGTTAGGCATACAAGAGTACTGAGCTCTACCGTCAAATAATTTAGAAGCATCATTAGACGTTACTTTTTGAATTAGATCTAAAGCTTTTTCTCCTTTTAATAAAAACTCTCCCATATGAGATACATCAAACACACCTACTCCTTCTCTTACTGTTGCATGCTCTACATTTACTCCTTCGTATTGAACAGGCATGTCATATCCTGCAAACGGGACCATCTTAGCCCCTAAATCAATATGTTTTTGCGTTAAAGCTGTTGTCTTCATTCTTCTTTTAATTTACCTTTCTTAAATGATAATTATTATATTCTATAATCGAAACATTTTTGTTTTCGAATCCACTACCCTCTTCTGCTGAGTGATAATCACTAGTGTTGTAATATCCTTTGGTTTTGAGTTGATCATAATACTTAGCATACTCTGTCCCATACAAAAAGAGGCCTTTAATATTCGTAAAAGCTGCATCAAACCCTATAAAAGAAAATTTATCAGGATCTGTTCCATATTTTGCTCTATACTTTTGAATGAAAGCAATCGATTCTGGTGACTTAAAGTCAAGGAAACCTGGAGCTACAATACTTAAATTATATCGGTTTTTATACTTCTCATCTACCGTCTCAAAAGTTTGCCAATCCTCCATACCAAATAATGCAATTTCATAACGATTATATGGATTTGAATTCATTGTAGTAGTTAATTTAGTAATCAAGTTGCTAACATGACCTAGATTAGTCGATAAATCTACAATTATATTTTTCTTATCCGCAACCATGTGCTGTTGAACATAAATCAACTTCGATGATTTTCCAACGCCAATCGCTACTTTTACAGAATCTGAACTTCTTGCATCATATTTTACCACTTCTTTGGCATACAATTTTTTAAATAATTGAAAATATACCTCATCTGTTTTGTTGTACTTATTACGTACTAAAATGATGTTTTCTTGGTGATGGTGCTCTGCAATATATCGTGCCAAGTATTCTACTTGAGTATATTTAGAAGCTGTTAATTTTGATACATAAGGATTTTGGAATAATGCTTTATTTGATACTGGTACTGGACAAACCATTTGTATCTTATTTCGTTTAGCGTATTTAGTCACGATCTTTATTTCTTTAACGTAAATAGGACCAATAATTAAATCAACCTCCTTAAACTCTGCTTTCCTTAATATTTTATTGACTGTAGCAGTATCAGCTTTCGTATCATAAACCCTAACATTCAGATTAACACCTGCTTGCTTTAAAGAATCTATTGCCAATAGCATTCCATGGTGAAAATTTAACGCTCTAAATGTATTGGCATAAGTTAGACACTCACCAAAAGGAGGGCATTTAGCCATTCTTCTAGCATTTTCGGCTAATTCAAAGGGCAATAATATAGCAACATCATACACTTGCTCTTGTCTTGAATCTGCTGTAATTAACTCTACTATAGAATCTACTTTGTTGGTATCGGCTACAATAACTTCTTCTATTCTTGGCTTTAGAATAACTTTCCTTTTTAATGGAATTCTAATCTTCATTCCCTTTTTTAGCCCATCAACAAGGTTATCGTTAGCAGCTAAAATTGCTTGTTGAGTTACTCCGTATTGATTGGCAATACCATACATTGTTTCTCCTTTTTTAACTTTATGTAAAATGATACTATCCTCTGGGTTTTCCAATGGATTTACAGGAACATCAACAATTGGAGTGGTTTCATCTTTCTTAACAGCGTCAGAAATTGGAATAATAATTTGATCTCCTATACTTAAATTATTTCCTTTTTCTAGGTTTGCATCTGTTACATCTTTAGGATTAACCCCATATTTTCTTGCTATTGACCATAACGTTTCTCCTTTTTGAACTGTATGAACCAATTGGTTTTCATTGGCTGCTAAACCTTCTTGTTGAATGGACTCACCTCTAGTTTGAGGAACCACAACGGTAGTTTGTTCAGATTCAGGTAATGGTAAATAGATTTTTTGACCGATGCTTAACCCTGACTGAGCTGTTGGATTAAGTTCATATAGTTGGTTAATATCAACTTTATACATACGACTTATACCGTATGCTGTCTGTTTCTTTTCTACAGTATGTTCATAACACTTCACTCCATTATGCGTAACAACAGGAACTTTACCTATTTGAGCAAACAAAGTCGAAGCTACTACAACTGCTATTATTGTTATAATCTGTTTCATTTACTTGTTATATTATATATAACATACCCTCATTTTGGATATATTATAACTAAGTATTCATCTTTAACTAAACACTATTTTTTATTTCACGGCACAAAATACAAGTTATTTTGTACACAAACTTTTTTATTCCCACTCTATTGTTGCAGGAGGTTTCGAACTAATATCGTATGTTACTCTATTTATTCCTTTTACTTTGTTAATGATGTCGTTCGATACCTTTGCCAAAAACTCGTAAGGTAAATGGCTCCAATCGGCTGTCATTCCATCTGTAGACGTTACAGCTCGCAAAGCCACAGCATTTTCATAAGTTCGTTCATCTCCCATGACACCTACAGACTGAACAGGCAACAAGATACTTCCAGCTTGCCAAACTTGATCATATAAACCTTCTCTTTTTAATCCACTAATAAAGATATGATCTACCTCTTGCAAAATACGTACCTTTTCTGCAGTTACATCTCCTAAGATACGAATTCCAAGGCCTGGACCTGGGAATGGATGACGCCCTAACAACTCTTGTGGCATCCCCATAGAACGTCCTACTCTACGTACTTCATCTTTAAATAAAGAACGTAAAGGTTCTACGATTTTTAATTTCATATAGTCAGGAAGACCTCCAACATTATGGTGGGATTTTATTGTAGCAGATGGTCCGCCTGTTGCAGAAACAGACTCAATCACATCTGGATAGATTGTACCTTGTGCTAGCCAAGTAACATTTTCTATTAAATGCGCTTCTTTATCGAAAGTATCTACAAAAACTTTTCCTATTGCTTTACGTTTAGCTTCTGGATCTGTTAATCCTTTGAGCTCAGCATAAAAATCATCTTTAGCATCAACCCCCTTTACATTAAGACCTAATCCTTTGTAATTTTCTAACACTTCTTCAAATTCATTTTTACGAAGTAATCCATTGTCCACAAAGATGCAGTAAAGGTTTTGTCCTATTGCTTTATTCAATAACATTGCTGCTACAGAAGAGTCAACACCTCCTGATAATCCTAAAACTACTTTATCATTCCCCAATTTTTCTTTTAACTCTGCTACTGTTTGCTCAACAAATGAATCTGGCGTCCAACTTTGAGAAAAGCCTGCTATATCTACAATAAAATTCTTTAATAAAGTTGCACCGTCTGTACTGTGATAAACTTCTGGATGAAATTGTATTCCATAGGTTTGCTCTCCTTTGATATGATAACCTGCAACCTTAACATCAGCTGTACTACAAATAATTTCATAATTATCAGGAATAGTAGCTATAGTGTCTCCATGGCTCATCCATACTTGTGAATGATTAGGTATGGCTTTGGTTAATGGAAAGCTTTCGTTGACATAAGTTAAGTTCGCTCTTCCATATTCTCTAATCTTAGATGGTAAAACTTCTCCACCAAATTGATTCGCTAAATATTGTGCTCCAAAACAAACTCCAAGTAATGGTAATTTTCCTTTAATTTGAGATAAATCAGGTTGAGGGGCTTGCTCATCTCTCACACTAAATGGACTTCCTGATAAAATCACCGCTTTGACATTGGCTGTTATTTCAGGAATTTTATTCCAAGGATGAATTTCACAATAAACATTTAACTCTCTGATTCTACGGGCTATAAGCTGTGTATATTGAGAACCAAAATCTAAAACCAGTACCATTTCTTCCATAGCTGGCAAAGATAGTATTTTTACAATTTATGTCAGAATGAAAATGGAGGTATTTTTTATTTCTTTTTATACTTATTGTGTTTCCATTGGTTAGTACCTTTCTCACTATCTTCTATCAACTTTTTTAACCTTTTCTGTTGTGTTTCAGCCCTTTTTGCCGTCATCACCCAATAGATTGAATTCTTCTTATAAGATGGCGCTAAATTTTGAAAGTAATCCCAAGCTTTTTTATGCTCTTGAAATACTGTTAAATACTCTTGTGAAAACTGCAATTTTTCCTGTTCAAAAGCATAAACATTAGCTTTATTGGAATTTCTATATTCATAGCTCTTTAATCCAGCTGGTTGCATTAACCCTTTTTGGGTTAACTCTTCCACTTTTTTTAGATTAACTTTACTCCAAACACTATTTTTTCTACGAGGGGTAAACCTAATTTGATAACTTTCTTCATCTATTGTTCTTCGAATTCCGTCTATCCATCCATAACACAGCGCTTGATCAACTGATTGAGACCAAGTCATCTTCTGCTTTCCACTTTTGACTTTATAAAAGCCAACAATTAACTCTTTTTCGGTTTGATGAAATTGAGCTAACCACGCTCTAAAAGCTGTTTGAGATTTAAAAAACGTTGGCTTCATTGAAAATAATTTAAGAAAAGCTTAACGAAGCTCCTATTGATAATAGTAGTACCATACCCCAAAGAAAAAAACGAGTAAATGAAAATGAATAGTTAGTAAACGGCAATCTATTAGGCTCAACTTTGGTTATTTCTTCATTTTTTGGCTGAAGCAATAAATCTAGTTTATTAAGATCAGTATAATTCAAAAAAGAGCTTTCTCTTTTACTTTGTATTTTGATTTTAATAAAAACATAAATCAATAGTATACTCCCCAAAGTAAAACCAATTGTTTGAAAACCATCTGTTGGAAGAAAATTATATCCATATCCTCCTCCAATCATCTTTAAATATACCATTATTATATTTTCTTCTAAAGGTACAATTTTTTCATTCTAATTAGAACTAGAATCAAACAGTAACACCTTGGCAACTACTCCCAGCTCCTGCTGTACAGCCATAACAATGTTGTGAGATAATAATATCTCTTTTTGCCAACTCTGCTAAACTAAAATCACGAATATGATTACTCTTAGAAGCGACTTTTAACGCTAACATTTGATTAAAGTCACAATCATAGATATAGCCGTCCCAACTTACAGAAATTGTTTCTCTACACATTACTCCATCAACAGCATAAGGATTAAAATTAGTGACTAACTTTTCCATATACTCTTCGTAACGTTCGCTAGCCATTAAGAAGTCTAAAAAACGACTAATTGGTAAATTAGTAATCGTAAACAAATAGTTAAATTCTATTCCAAACAATTCTTTCAATTCTCTTTTATAGTCAGCTTGTAATCCTTCTTGGCTCCCTGGTAAAGAAGGACCTCCTGGGTTGTACACTAAGTCTAATTTTAATCCTGTACCTTCTATTCCGTACCCCACATCATTAAGCATCTTTAAAGCTTTAATTGAATCTGCAAAAACACCTTTTCCTCTTTGTTTATCTACATTCTCTTTGGTATAACATGGTAAAGAAGAAATTACATGAACATTGTTAGCTTTAAAAAATTCTGGTAAGTCGTAGTATTTTTTGTTGGCTACAATAATCGTTAAGTTTGAACGTACAATGATATCTTCGACCCCCAATTTGTTAATCTCTTCAATAAACCATCTAAAGTTAGGATTCATTTCGGGCGCTCCACCAGTTATATCAACAGTAGATGCGCCAGATATTTTAATCGCATCCAAACATTGCTGCATGGTTTCAATAGTCATTATTTCTTTACGATCAGGTCCTGCATCTACATGACAATGTTCACATACTTGATTACACATATACCCTATATTAACTTGGAATATATCTAATTTTTTTAATGTTAATGGAAACTGGTTTCCTTCTGCTAATTTTTGCTGAAATGTTGGTAATACTCCATTAGAAAATGGAGTGCTATTTAACACTTTTAATTGCTCTTGTGCTATTGCAATTTTATTTTGTTGCGCCTTTAACGATTTCGTTGCCATCTACTCTATTTTTATCTTTACAAAGATAGTCGTTTGATTTTTTAAATACTTACAAAAAAGTTAACGGTAAATCAAAAACGATAAAATATTCTTAGTGAATTCTTGCTAAACTAGTTTACACTTTTATATTTGAGCTCAATACTTAAAATTAGAATCACCTCTATATGTTATACCAGTCTCTTATCGAACAAGTCAGTGATGATCACCTCTTAGCTGATTGTTGGTTTTCAAAAGAGGATCACATAAAACAAGTATCGGTCAACCAAAAGGATATTGATTGGATAATTGGCCTTATGGAAAAAGATCCTTATTATCAAGAGCTCAATCCTGCTCTCAAAAAAAATATTAAACCGCTGGTTTTAAGAATAGAACAGTCTGTTGTGATGGTTCACTCGACTCGTAAAGACTTACCTCCTCCTTTTAGATTATATCTCGCTTATCAACTTTCTAAGGCCCTCATTGCTCGTACTGACTTTCCTTTGAGTTTTATTAATTCTATTGTTATTTATTCAGGAGTAAAACTTCGTAAGCAATTTTCTGAAGCTGGATTAGTCGATGCAAGAGGTCCGATGAGCCTCCTATTTTTAACTCGAAAAATGGAAGAAATTTTAGGCTACAACCTCCAGCTTATCAATAATTTTTATCTCAGTAGTTCTATTCGATCTGTTGAGCTTTTAAAATTTTTCAAAAAATGGGAAGGAAACATTCATTTTATATCAAAAATTTTATCTGATAATGAAGCGACTATTAAACCAACTGTTATTCTCAAAAAAATTGCTCCTTTTGAAAAAGAAATAAATCAACATAAAACTACCTATCTAAATTTCATTGAACGAACCAGTTTAAAGGAAACTGATAAAAATAATTGTATTGAACTGTATAACTATTTAACGACACTTTATTCTTATTTTATCAATAGACAAGAGCAACTAACCTATAAAAATCAAACGAGTATTCACCTATCGTGGTTTCACTTAATTTCCTCTTATAAAACACTCCAATCTGAGTTAATGATTCACGAATTTGCACATGTTCTTGATTATTATTCAACTGGTTTAGACGGTTTAGCCATTTCGAATAAACAACAACAAGAAATTTGGAAAAACAACTATAGAGAAGAAGAAGCTAAAGGAAACGCTTCGATTATCAGCGAATATGGATTAAGTAATCCCTACGAATTTTTTGCGGTTTCTTCTGAATTATTTTTTACAGAACAAGACCGTTTAAAACAGCATTTACCTCAATTGTTTTCTTCTCTTCAAAAGATATATGGTTATATGCCTCCCAATCAAAAAAAATTAACAACATGGCAATACTATAAATTATTGTTCTTTTCTAAAGTTAGCCTTTTTAAACTTCCTTAACCATACGTCCTATAATGAATACATCTGATAACTTCTGTAACAAAAGTTAAAATTAAAATTTCATTCTTTTGGTTTCCTCCTTATCTTTGTCGTTATATATGAAACGAATTTTAATCTTAAATGGACCTAATCTTAACTTATTAGGAACTAGAGAACAAGATATCTATGGGAATGAATCATTTGATACCTTTTATAATCAACTGAAAATTCAATATTCCAACATTGACCTCTACTATTTTCAAAGTAATGTAGAAGGAGAACTGATTAATAAACTACATGAAATTGGTTTTGATTACGACGGTATTATTTTTAATGCTGGTGGATACACCCATACTTCTGTTGCTATTGCTGATGCTATTGCTGGAATTAAAACACCAGTAATTGAAGTTCATATTAGTAATGTATATGCGCGCGAAACCTACAGACACACCTCGTTAATGGCTAAAAATTGTCAAGGTGTAATTACTGGTTTCGGGCTTACTTCTTATCAATTGGCTTTAAACTACTTAATTGATGAAATGGTTTAAAAAGTTATTTTATCTACTTTTTATATTTTTCTATTCCCTCTCTTTTTCACTTGCTCAAGGCAAAATTGTTGATCAGCAAGAATTAGCTTGGAATAACTTTTCTCTTACAAAAAAGATTGACTCACACATTTCTCTTAGAGGAGAACTTAGTATTAGACGAGCTAATTTTTACAAAAATTGGCAACAATTTTTAATGAGAGGAATGTTTTATTATCATCTAAAACCTCAACTAAAATTGGGGATTGGGAGTTCTTATATTCAGACATTTCCCTATGGAAAACAGCCCATTTTAACTTCGAGAACTGACCTTAACCTTTTTGAGCAACTCCTTTACCAAAATAAACTACAACAACTTTCGTTAACACACAATTTTAGACTGGAGCATTTCTTTAGAGAACAATTTGCGGCTGATGACCATGGTCATATTTATAAAACTGGAATGAAAAACTTTTCTAAAGTTCGTTATCAATTCACAGTAAAGTATCCTATCCATATTTTTAAAAATAAAGATAAGGTCTACTTAAAACTTTTTGATGAGCTTCATTTTTCAACCACGAATCAATTGAAAAACCCATACTTCCAACAGAATCGTTATTATATTGGATTGGGGTATCGACAACAACATTTGAATTTTACTATTGGTTATAAAAATCAGCGGATTTATAAATCAGATAAAATACGAATAGAAAATAATCGTATGCTTGATATAGGCATCAACTATACCTTATAAGTTAACCACTCTCCATTGATTTCCAGAGGAGAATCGATATTGTTGGTATATAATTGTCCTGTTCCTAATCCTTGTGGTAAAGGATTGTACAGTGTACTTGTAAACTGAGCAATTGCATTTAACCCAATGTTCGATTCCAATGCTGATGTAATCCACCAAGGAATTCCCAATTCACCTGCTACGCTTATCCATTCCATTGTTCCTTTAAAACCTCCTATTAGCGATGGTTTTAAAATAATGTATTGAGGCATTATTTCTTCTAACAATGCTCTTTTTCTTTCAATCGTTTTTATTCCAATCAATTCTTCATCCAATGCTATAGGAAAAGGAGTGGTTCTACATAAACTTGCCATTTCTTTGTATTGACCCGCCCGAATTGGTTGTTCTATACTGTGTAGACCGAACTCATTGAGTTGTTCTAACTTCTCTAAAGCCTCTTCGGGAGAAAAAGCTCCATTTGCATCAACTCTTAACTCAAGTTCTTCTTCATTATATTTTTCACGAATTGAGGCCAATAACCTTAACTCTTGTTGAAAATCTATTGCCCCTATTTTCAATTTTATACAACTAAAACCAGCTTCTAGTTTCTGTTGAATTTGTTGATACATAAATTCATGGCTCCCCATCCAAATTAATCCATTAATTTTAATGGGTTGTTTAAACTTTATCAATGGAGTATTAAAATAAACTTTCTTTCCTCCTCTTTTCAGATCCAATAAAGCCATTTCTATTCCGAAATAAATTGAGGGAAAATCAATTAAATATTCATATAAATTCTCTTCATATTGAGAAAAATCAGTACATACATGAGCTAATTTTTCTTCATAATCAGGAACATCATCAACACTTAAACCAACTAAAGGATTACACTCCCCAGTTCCTACAACATCAGGTAATTCAGAATCCCAAGCAGAAATAATCCAGATTTTTTTTTCTTTTAATATTCCTCTCGAAGTTCCACTAGGTTGTTTAAATTTTAAAGTATAAGGCTGATAAGACAGTTGAATCATTTCGAAGTTTCTTTAATCAAAATGCTAAGTTAAAAATTATTTATTTTGATATTCAACTTCTGTTACTTTAACTTAATTCTATTATCTGCAAAGAGTCCGTGATAAGCTAAAGATACTTCAAATCCTCCTATGGTATTAGATGCTACACTCAATTTAGAAATATTGGTATCATAACTTACAGCAAACCTAAAGCGTTGATAATGCATTCCAGCAGATAATACAATGGCATCTTGCACTCTATAATACATTCCAAAATCAACAAAAGTTTCTGTTGAGAAACGGGTATATTTACTCGCTTGTTTTAGAAAGTTTCTATACACGGCTCCGACTAATATTTCTTGATGTTTCCTTTGTCTAGTGTATAGTAACTTAGGGATAATTGAGCGGGTAGACATAGAGCGTCCAAGCTTTATTTCATAACTTGCATGTCCTATTAGTTTTGGAGCTAGTTTTTCTCCTGCAAACAACTCTCGTTTAGGAGAATTGATATGGTAAGCAGCTACTCCCATTGTAAAACGATTATCCCAACTCTCATTGACTAATAATAACCCTGCGTTAATATCGATATAATTGGCCTTACTATTTGAAAATAATTCTTGAGATGGTAGATCTTGATTAAATTGATGATTTGAAAATTGCGTATCCCAAGTCAAATTATCCATAGAAATACTTTGCTGGTTATATGCACCTTGTAACCCAAGAGAAAGCTTGGTATCAAAATTAACTTGCTGGATTGCTGAGAGTGAAAAATTAAACTGATTTTGTGATAAGCTACTTGTTCCTATTTTATCACTAAAAAATCCTAACCCAATTCCAATATCAGATAATCCTTTATTCTGTTTCTTATTTAAAACGTTCATGTCATAAGCTGCAGAAAAAGTAGTAAATGGAGTACTCACAGTTCCCCATTGGTTTCTATAGTTATTAGCTACTCTGAAATCACCCTCCATTACACCAGTATAAGCAGGGTTTAAAGTCGTAACATTGACATCATACTGAGAAAAATGTATATCCTGAGCATAAAAAATCCTACCAATTAGTAGTGTACATATTGTTATGGCTATAATTCTCATAATTCAAATGTATTAAATTTATCTTATTAATGTAACATCTCCTTTTAATTTATAAGTTTTCCCATTTATTTCGGCTTTCACATACCATGTATAAACCCCTTCTAATGCATCTTTTCCATTAATCATTCCATCCCACCCATCTTTTATATTATCCGACACAAATACTTTTTTACCTAAGCGATCAAATATGGTAAAAGATATTGCATCAATAAAACCTCTAACATATAAAACCTCATTTATTCCATCTCCATTAGGCGAAAATGCATTGGGTACAAAGATATCATCAACAGGAAGTATTTCTACAATTTGATAACTAGTATCAGTACACAAATTAGCGTTATAAACAATTAATTCAATTTCATAATGACCAGAATCACTATACAAATGTATAGGGTTATAATCACTATAATTATATCCACTTCCATCATCAAAATCCCACCTCCATGCAGCAGCGTCAATGCTATTATTCGTAAAATTTACTGTTGCATTTTGAACATCTGTTGATGTTGGTGACACCATAAAATCTGAGACTGGCGTTGCATGAATAGTTATTAATCCATTGTTTTCTAGTGTATCCATGCAGCCTTCAACATTGGTTACAATTAGCCCAACATCATAAATTCCAGAAGAAGCGTAACAATACGCTGGATTTTGCTCATTACTTTCTCCATAATCATTTTCAAATTTCCAATTCCACTCAACAATCCCCCCACTATCATTAGAAGTATCAGAAAACGTAATACACATAATAGGGCATCCCTGTGTTGTATCTTGGATGAAACCTGCTGATGGTTTAGGTAAAACATTTACATTTTGAATCACACTATCTACACATCCATGATTAGAAACGACTTCTAAAAGTACAGGAAAGCTTCCTATTGATGGGAAAATATAATTTGGAGATTCTTGAGTAGAACCATTTCCCCCACCAAAATCCCAATTATTTAGAACGATACTTCCTGTTGACACAGTTGATGTATTCATAAACCGAGCTCCTCCACCATTTATACATGTTACATCAGTTGAAAAATTAGCTTGAGGAGCTGGATATCGAGTAATCGTTTGTGTGAGGCTATTCTCACAGCCATTACTTGCTCCCACCGTCAAGACGATATCATATTCACCAGCAACACCATACTGATGAACAACTGTGGAGGTTGAATAATCTTCTACCCCATCTTCATCTACATCCCAACTCCATGAACTAATACTATCTGGTGCTGTCATTAATGAAACATCTGTTAAATTGGCTTCATCATACACACAGCCATTAAAAAAATTAAAAGCTGGTTGTGGTTCTTCAAAAATCTCCACATTTTGTACGCTTGTATCTCTACACCCTAAATCATCTTCAACAATTAATTGAACGCCATAAATTCCAGTTGTTGCATAAGAGTAATTTTCAATTGAACTCCCCCCTATTCCTGAGTTATCACCAAAATCCCACTCCCATGAAGTAACAACAGAACTGTTAGTAGTAGAGTTATCATTGAAAGTGATTAAGGTATTGGGGCAACCATCATTAAAATTAAAATGAGCAGATGGAGCTGTATTGATGGTAATTTGTTGTTCTATAGAATCTCGACACCCCATATTCGTTGAAACTCCTAATGTTACGATATATGTCCCATCTACAGCGTATTGGTGATGCACTACTCCTCCGACATCATTAACCCCATCACCAAAGTCCCAAAACAAACCATTAATAGCATCATGTAAACCCACTGATGAAGTGCTTGAAAACTGAGCAACCTCATTATTACATAAATCATCACTTATAAAGCTAACGTCAATAGCTTCTAATACATTAACAGTAACGGCATCAGTTACAAAACATCCATATCTATCAGTTACCGTAACGGTATAAGTCGTTGTATCAGTTGGAGAAACTGTTATTGTTTGACCTGTTTGGCCATTAGACCAAACATAAGTATAAGGAGCTGAACCCAATAGTGCACCAGAACAACTCAAATTTAATGTTGTTCCATGACAAATTGTTGTATCATTGCTTACTGAAATTTCTGGACATAAGCTAACTTCTATCACCGATTTTGAGACACTTCCATTACAAGGTAAATCATTCCATCCTCCACCTGGATAAATTTGCGTACAATCTTCATCATTTCCAGCATTATTGGGTTCTCCACTAGCCCAATTTGTATAATTTACAGGAGCTCCATCATACCAATAAAAGTTACCTTCAGAGTTTTCATCTGTAAAACCAATCCATATAATGCCTCCAAAATTATTACTATTTAAGGCTGTGCTGATACAATTATTCTCTGTCACTGATTGAATTGATGTTAAATTTGCTCCTAAATTTTCTGCAAACTGTTGAGCAGCTACTCCAGACAACGATTGTGGGTTATAAAAATACATACTACAACCCGTTTGACAGCTTACTAATTCAGTACATCCAGCATTTGTAAAAGCAGTTCTAATAGCATTCAAATTACAACCTTGTTGGGCATATGCAAAAGAACCTAAAATACTGAATAAGATTGGGGTAACAAATCTATTCATGAGGGGTAACAAATTTTAGTTTTTTACTTTACTTATTCAGTATAAATACGTAAGTGATAAACAGAGGTTGCCTGTTCAATAAACTTTATTAGATGAAGTTTATTATCCCATGAAAAACTCTATTCTTTGGAATGGAATTTATTGAAAAAATATACTGGTACATCAAAAAAATACTTAATTATAGAGCATTTTATTAACTCTTCCTTAAACATATTTTTTTTATATTATTACCTTACCAAAGTAACATCTCCTTTTAATTTATATGCATTTCCATTTACTTCGGCTTGTATATACCAAGTATAAACTCCTTCTAAAGCCTTTTTACCGTTAATCATTCCATCCCATCCTATCTCTTTATCTTCAGATTCAAAGACTTTTTTGCCTAAACGATCAAAAATTGCAAAATACATTGCCCCAATATACCCTCTAGCATATAGGACATCATTCTTCCCATCTCCATTTGGAGAAAATGCACTCGGCACAAACAAATCATCCACTGGTAATATTTCAACATATTGAATAATTGTATCACTACACAGATAAGAGTTATAGACGATCAATTCTACTTCATAATACCCAGTATCTCCATAAGCATAACTTGGATTGTAATTACTAACATCTGGCTCTGACCCATCTCCAAAATTCCAACTCCATGCAGCTGCATCTAGACTATTATTTGTAAATTCTATCGTTGAGTTCTGTACATCTGTAGAAGTTGGAGACAAGCTAAAGTCTGCCGTTGGTAAAGGTAGAATACTTATTAAACCTAATTGCTCTATGGTATCTTTACACCCCTGACTATTGGTGATGATTAAACCAACATTATAATCTCCTGTTACTGTATAACAATACGTTGGATTTTGATCAAAACTTTCTCCATAATTATTCTCGAACTTCCAACTCCAATTCGTTATTGGCACATCATCATAAGAGGTATCAGCAAAAGCTACACATAATGGAGCACATCCAGCTGTAGTATCTTGTGTAAATGCAGCACTTGGCTTTCCTAAAACTTCTATGCTAAAGGTAACACTATCTACACATCCATTATCAGATAAGACTCCTAATGTAACAGGATAACTTGCCGCAATAAAATAGTCATTAGTAGGATGCTCTTGCAATGAAAAATTACCGTTTCCAAAGTCCCAACCATAGGTTGTAATTATTCCATTTGATATACTTGAAGTATTGACAAATTGCGTTGGGCCTCCATTTACGCATGCTGTTGATGCTGAAAAACTAGCTTGAGGTACAGCATAAGCTGATATTAACTGGGTAAAGCTATTTGAACAACTGTTATTCGACTCTACAGTTAGTGTCACATTATAATCTCCTGCTATTCCATAGAGGTGCTCTACATTTTGAGTACTATAATCCTCTGCATTATCACCATCTACATCCCAACTCCAAGAGACGATATTATCTGGCGCATTCACTATTGAAGCATCAATAAAACTTATGGTATCATACAAGCACCCATTCATAAAATTGAATGTAACTTGTGGAGTTGGATTAATCGTTAGGGCTAAACTCGCAGTATCTGTACAACCATTGTCATCTACTACTATCAACTCTGTGTTATAGTTACCAGATGCTAAATAGGTATGGGTTTCATTTTGACTATTACCTGTAGTTAAATCTCCAAAATCCCATTCCCATGAAGATATTGGCGTTGTGGAAATCGTATGATCGATAAAGTCTAATGGGATATTATCACAAGTATCACTTACTGTATAAGCTACATTTAGTACTGGATAGATGGTAACTTGATTTACAACGGTATCGTAACATCCATTCAAAGAACCTACTACTTCAACAACATTATAGCTCCCTATTGTTGAATAGGTATAATAAGGGCTTGAAGCTGTTGACTGCACCAAAGGAGTTGGGCTCTCTCCAAAATTCCATCCATGCCCAACGATCATATCAGGAGCTGTGATTGTTGAATTATCTACAAAACCTACCGAATCATATAAGCATTCATTATTGAAAGTAAAATTACCTTGAGGTTGTTCATAAATCACTACTGGCATGGTCGTATCTTTTGAACATCCTATTGCACTTGTTACTGTTAAACTAGTTGTATAGGTTCCTGCTGGGAAAGTATGACTAGGGGTTGGAGTATTGTAATCCTCTACTCCATCATTATCCACATCCCAACTCCATGTTGCAATCGATTCTGGAGCTGTGATTGTACTTAAATCAGTATAGTTTACTGCTAAATACTCACAACTATCCACTAAACTAAACGCTGCATGTGGCAACTCTCCTACGGTGACATTAATCGTGTCTGTTGCTGTACATAATGGAGCAAAAAAGATATTATCAAAAAAAGGATCTAAACCAGCCTGGCCTACAGTAATATTATTCAATCCGTTTCGTATTTCCAACAACACATTATTACTTGTTCCAGAATTCCATGTATATGTGTGCGTTTGCCATGCTCCACTACCTCCGACTGAATCTATTTGCACTAAAGAATTATTAGCGAAAATTTCAAATCTAGTCAATCCAGGTTGATATGCAGTACCCGCCAAGTCTTCGTAGGCATCAACTCGAATAATATAATCTGTATTCGGAGTGACATTCATTGTTTGCCCCCAGAATACCTTTCCATAATTCGCTGTTTGTACATCATAGGCATGGTAAGCATTTCCTGTACCAGCTATACCATAACATGAGGCTGTTCCTCCAACTGTATAGGTATCAATATTGATTGCATTCCCTAAAAGCGGTAATGTTCCGCACCCCACATGTTCATACTCTGAATTAAAATTAGTATTTCCAGATTCAAAATCGCCGTTAATAACCATATTGTCTCCTATATTAGCTACTTTAATAATGTACTGTCCAGTGGTATCAGCTGTATAGGTCTGTGTAGTATCAACCCCTTGCCAGAAATAAAAATCATATCCAGGTCCAGCATCTAAGGTCAAGACTCCACTACCATCAAGACAGTAAGTTGTATCATTTCCTAAATCTATAGGGTTTACAGTTGTAATATTCAATGTATCATAGAGGGTATCTCTATAACATGAGTAGACTAGTTCCGCTACTACAACATATTCTCCTGAATTTGACAATTGAACAACATTACCATTCCAGTTGGAATTTAAAATGATATTCGCTGGGTTAGCTGACTCAACAATCAACCAGTTTAATTGAGTTAATGAAGCGGTATCGTTAAGATAGATATTGGTTTGATCAAGAAAACATGTATGCTCTACTATTACAGCTTTGGGTTGGCTATTCTGCACGGGATTATTTAATACAAAGGAAGTAAGAACTCCTCCTGCGGCCCCAGCTTGTGATCCATAACTATTAGTAGTTCCATTCCATACACCAGGATTACCTCCTACTAAATTCGTTGTAACATTGGCAGGTAAGGCACTACTCGCATATATTAGACCTCCTCCACCGCCCCCAGCAGTTCCATGATCAACATTGGCATTTCCGCCTTTTCCACCATGGACATCTAACTGAACATTTCCTGTATAGGTATTACAAGAAATAGCAATTGTTCCTCCAGCTCCTCCTCCTCCGGCTCCATCACTTGCTGCAGAAATTGCATCAATTCCAAAAGATTGAATAGCATTATTATTCCCTACTATTTCATTGGCTACTATGATAATGATTCCGCCTCCTAGAGTTCCTGGAGTTGCTTGGCCATCATTTTGTTGGCCGCCACCGCCGCCGCCGCCCATAAAAAGCTTGTCCAGTCCTCCTCCATAAGGAATTCCTTGACCTCCTAGACCTCCCATATCCAAAACTCCACAAACAGGATGTCCAAAACCACCTTTTCCTCCGTCTCCGAAATTACTACCTCCTCCACCTCCAGAGTTGACTTGGTTTCCTCCTCCACCGCCATTAGCTAACTTTCCTCTTCCGTTTATGATTTGGTTACTTACATCAGCGATACCTTCTCCTTTTCTTCCTCCAAAGAAAGAAGTACCTGGGTAATAATAATCATTACTTGGCGTACAATCAAATTGATTGGAAGAAATCACTCCTGGTCTAAAGCCTGTACTATTTGCTGTTATATTCGCATTTAAAGTCAAAATATTTTGGCAATCAACTACAAGTACTCCTCCTGTTGTTCCATCCCAAGCTGGGCAAGTTAAATCTGCTGATACAGTTGCATTTATATGTTCTGAAACACGAACTAATTGAACAGCATAATTGACATCATAAGTTCTTGTTAACGGAACAACCAATTGGATTGTATTTCCAGTAATACTTTGAATTCTTGACAATTCATAATTTCCTGACTCGTGAAAATTTAAAATATCACCAAAATTAGGAGAATTACTTGTCGAATCTATTTCTGCTCCTTTCATTTGGATAATTAACACCTTATTTCCAACTGCAAAATCAGATGCATCAGATACCTCAATAAAAGCTGGGCAATTATCTATATTAACAACTTTAGTATAAGCATTAACTACTCCAGAAATGTTATCAGATTGCGCTATAAGTGTTAGACTCCAAACACTTATTATAATTAAAGCTATTAACTTCTTCATTTACTTATTTTTATCAAATGTATAAAAGTTTAATTGCTTAATTTAAAGACATATCAGTTAATTATTAACCGTATGTTTCTATCTAATTAACGTTACATCTCCTTTAAGCTGATAGGCATTTCCATTAACTTCTGCTTGTAAATACCAGGTATATACTCCTCCTAAAGCTGCTTTCCCATTTATCATTCCATCCCATCCTTGCTCTTTATCTTCTGATTCAAAAACCTTATTTCCTAAACGGTCAAATACAGCAAAATACATTACTCCTATAAAACCTCTAGCATACAAGATATCATTCTTACCGTCACCATTTGGGGAAAATGCACTAGGAACAAAGATATCATCGACAGGTAAAATTTCTACAAACTGATAACTAGTGTCACTGCACAAACTTGCATTATAAACAATTAATTGAATCTCATAACGGCCAGAATCACCATATAAATGTGACGGATCATAATCACTGTAATTATTTCCACTACCATCGCCAAAATCCCAACTCCATGCAGCAGCATCTGTACTGCTATTGGTAAAAGTTATGGTAGCATTTTGAACATCTGTTGATGTTGGTGATAAAGTAAAATCTGACACTGGAGTTTCATGAATTGTTATTAAGCTAGTTTGCAAGAGCGTATCTTTACATCCCTGAGCATTAACTATCGCTAATCCAACATCATAAGTACCACTTGTTGTATAACAATAACTAGGGAATTGTTCATTACTTTCTCCATAATTATTTTCAAACTTCCAACTCCAAGTCGTTATTGCGACATCATCATAAGAAGTATCTGTAAAAGCCACGCACATTATTGGGCACCCACCAGTTGTATCTTGTGTAAAAGCTGCTGTTGGTTTTCCTAAAACATCGACACTATAAGTTACACTGTCTACGCAACCGTTATCTGAAAGCACTCCCAAAGTTACAGGATAACTTGCAGCAATAGTATAATTGTTGGTTGGTGTTGTTTGTGTTGAAGTGTTTCCATCACCAAAATCCCAACCGTTAAGTATTATACTTCCTGATGCTATTGAAGAAGTATTTACAAACTGAGTTGGATCACCATTAACACAAGTTGTAGAAGCCGAGAAACCAGCTTGCGGCACAGGAAACTTACTAATTAATTGAGTTAAACTGTTGGTACATCCATTATTGGTTTCTACAGTTAATGTGACATCATAATCTCCTGCTAAAGTATACAAATGGTCTACATTTTGAGTCGTATAATCTTCGATATTATCACCATCAACATCCCAACTCCATGACACGATATTGTCTGGTGCTGTTACAATAGATGCATCTACAAAATTGGTTTCATCATACAAACAACTATTGACAAAGTTAAATGTCACTTGGGGTTCCTCATAAACTTGTACACTATGTACGACTGTATCCCTACATCCTTGATCATCCTCTATGATCAACTCAACATCATAATTACCCGAAAGTGTATAAGTGTACGATTCTATTGAGTTGGAACCAACCCCAGAATTATCACCAAAGTCCCATTCCCAAGCTGTAATTATAGTTCCATTACCTGCTGAATTATCTTCAAAAGTAGTTGTGGCATTCGGACAGCCATTATTAAAGTTGAAATCTGCACTTGGTGGATTGTATATTGTTATGGTTTGTTCGACTGAGTCGATACATCCTAAATCAGAGGTGATTCCATATTTAACAGTATATGTTCCTGCCGTTGCATATTGATAGGTAGTTGAAGCCCCCGTTCCAAAAGCTCCATCTCCAAACTCCCAAAAATACCCATTAATATTATCTGGTGCTACCACTGTAGAAGCATCTAAGAACTGTACTGGTTCATAGACACAATATTCGGAACTTGTAAAGTTGGCATCAATATTATTTATGACATTAACCACGACATCCTCCGTCACAAAACATCCGTATCTATCTGTAGCTGTAACAGTATACGTTGTAGTAACACTTGGCGTAACTGTTATTGCTTGACCTGTTTGTCCATCAGACCAAGTATAAGTATATGGAGCAGAACCAAATAAAGCATCTGAACAGACCAAAGACGCTGAAGTTGTATTACAAATTGTAGTATCATTACTAGCCGTTATTTGTGGACAAAGTCCAACTTCTATGACCGACTTAGAAGTATAACCTCCACAATTCAAGTCATTCCATAAACCATCTGGAAAAATTTGCGTACAATTTTCATTCCCTCCACTATTGTTTGGTTCTCCAGCTCTCCAGTTAGTATAAATTACTGGTGAACCATCGTACCAATAATAATTGCCTTCTGAATTTTCATCGGTAAATCCAATCCAAATCACTCCACCAAAACCATTATTCGTTAATGCTGTACTGATACAATTATTTTCAGCTGCCGATTGAACAGAAATTAAATTAGCACCTAAGCTTTCTGCAAATTGTTGAGCGGCAACACCGGATAAAGATTGTGGATTATAAAAATACATACTGCAACTGCTTTGACAACTCGGCAGTTCTGTACAACCAGCATTGGTAAAAGCAGTTCTTATTGCATTTAAATCACAACCTTGCTGAGCTTGAATATTCCAAACTAAAATACCCAATAATGCTGAGATAAAAACTCTAATGTTATTCATTGATTATGTTTCAATTAGCTAATTTATTCTAAAACTTATCGATATAAAGACGTAAAAGCTAAAAAAAGTTGCTATTACAGCAACTTTTTTTACTCATTCTTATATTATAAGTCTTTTACTCATATTTAATCACCTTAATTTTTGAAGTTATTTCTCCATTTTCTAGTGTAACAAAATAAATTCCAGGCAAAATATTTTCTCCATTTAAAATTTCTTTTGTTTCACCTTTAGAGATTGCATTTTTCACAACGACAACCCTACCCATTGCATCTACAATACTATAGTTAATTAAATTATTGGTACAACTCTCTCCTACTCTTAAATTTAACTGATTATTAAACGGGTTTGGATAAACATTTGCTTTAAGGCATTGATTTTCATTAATGTTTACAGTATTATCTACATTAATTTTAACTTCACTCAGTCCATAACAAGCTCCACCAAAATTATTCACCCCAGTAATCAAGACATAGTTCGCTCTTACATTATCAAAATCCACAACAAATTCTCCTTCATAACGGTTAAATCCTGTCCCTTGATTTAGGGTAAATGTACCAAATTCAGTCCAAGTAATACCATCTACAGAATAATCGATCACAATTTCTTGCATTCCCCAATCTAATAAATCTGGAGCATTGGTATTCCAAATAAATAAGTCATGCAATACATAAGTTGTCCCTAAATTATATTGTACCCAATGAGAATTGCCTCTTACAGGGTTGGGACTAGGTGCTGTTTGGCAAGAAATCCATCCATCATACCATGTGGTATTATGTCTATCTGGATAACATTGTCCAAAGCTTTCCAGCAGCCAAAAGCTTACAATTAAAACTAATATTATTCTTTTCATTTTCGATTTAATTAAAGTCAGTTTATTACATATTCATAAATCCTATAGGAGGTGTACTGGTTGACAGCCCAGCTACATTATGAAAATTATTTAAGTTAGGAAATATAGTTGGTAAATCTGATGGATTGATCCCATACCATAAAGCCAGTTCAGCAAACATAGAATCGGTAGCTGTAGTAGGAATTACGACTCCACGCGTTCCGCTAACTTGAGCACTGTTTATTTCTAGCGAAGGATAAGTTCCATATATGTTTCCGCCATTTACGTTTCCGCCCATCACCATAGCATTTCCTCCCCAAGCATGATCAGATCCATCGCCATTAGTGGTTAGTGTTCTTGCGAATTCTGAAGCGACAAATGTTGTGACATCATCAAACATTCCCATTTCATCTAACGCACTTTTAAACTCTACTAACGCATCATTCACTTCCTGTAATTTAATCGCATGATTGGTTAAGAGCTCATCGTGATGATCCCACCCACCTAATCTTACAAAAAAGATTTGTCGGTTAAAGTCTAGTGTATTTCTTGCCGCTATTGTTTTCGCTATCATGTGGAAATTTCTAGAGGAAGTTGTTGATGAGAATGTCGTTGAGAATGCAGGAACAGCATCTATTGCAGCTTGAAACTCCTCTCCTGCCTCAATTGACCCTTTAAAAATATCGGCATACGTTTTTTGAAACTGATCTTGATAACCAAAGTTTAAAATACTATCCGTGGCTGCTCTCCTCATAGGGTTACTTCCCCAGGTCGCATTTCTATTAATAGGCATTAGTGCCCCATTATAATTCATTGAAAACTCAACAGAATTTTGTCCATATTGGAAAATATTTGATCCGGATAACGACAAATTCATTGAAATGTTTGTGTTATTATTCGATGAGCTGATCAAATCTGCAATATGTCCTCCCCATCCTTTATTCGTTCTTAAATGAGGGCTTCCGCTTTGCCAGTGATTGTATTGATCTAAATGAGAAAACAAACCTAAAGGTAAAGGTACACTTCCATTTTCGTACTGCGTTTTTGTTACGGGTTCTATCATTGTCCCTACATTAGCAATAAAGGACAAACCACCATTATCAAAAAGCTGTTGCACACCAGATAAACTTGGATGAACTCCATAGTTTCCTCCTACGCCACCAATAGGTAACATTGCACTCTGATTAATCGCCAAATTAGAACGAGTGGCAGCATAATGGTTATACTCTGTACTTGTTCTAGGCATTAACATATTGAATGAATCATTTCCTCCATGTAAGAAAAAGCAAACTAACGCTTTATAACCACTTGCTGGTGGTGGTGCGCTACTAGCCAAAGCATTCATTGCTTTAAAATTAATAATAGAAGACATCGGTGTAGTTAAACCAATAGAGGCTAAACTAGCTTGTTTTATGAAATTTCGTCTTGATTGGTGAAACTTTGAATCTTTCATAATATCTAAAGATTTAAATACTTTTTATTTTAAAATGTTATAATCTGGACTTATTAAAATAAGGTATGTTGCCAACCTTACTCTGTAGCTTAGTTCTGTTAAACTAATTGAGTTTTGATCTAATGTTTCTTTAATAATAGCACGGGTTCTATCCGAGAGTTGTCCATGAGTTAAAACAACATCTAAATGATCAATTATAGCATCGCTACTTTTGGCTACTTCCATCAAAGGAGAAAGATTTGTTCTAGCAATAGTGTAATCTTCATAATGTGCTGTTCTCAACATAATTTCACTTTCTACCCAATAATAAACTTGATTAGCAAACCCTACACTTGTTCTTGTATTATACAACTCAAATTCTGGAGCCACTAACCCGTTGTTAGAAATCATTCCTGATGGAGTATAATCAGGTCCATAAAAATTGAATACTGTTTGTGACCTTAAAGGGTGTTGGGCTGTGTTTTCTTTATACCAATAACTGTAATTCCAATAATTCCCTAGAGGTGAAAGAACATCTGTAAACTTAACAAAGTCAGTGTATTTTAATATTGGTTCTCTTAGTTTACCTTGATCAGGATCAGTAGACCAAGCACAACTTCTTGCTTCTGGGTGTAACAATATTGCTTTAATCACAGCTTGCATATCTCCTCTTACACCTGCTCCATTATCATTAAATGCCCCTGCTACAGCAGCAATATAACTTGGTGTAGGATTTGACTTTACTAAACGTTGAATTAATCTTTTTGCTAAGAAAGGACCAACATTAGGATGATTAAATAAGTGCTCTACAGCATCTTCTATATCTTGCATTCCTGTTTGACCATCTGGAATGACATAACCATCTAATAAGTATTTAGGTCCTTGTTCATGCCATTCCTCATACATTTGCATCGGCACAGTTAAATCGGCGATATAAATTCCTAAACCAAAGTAAGTATTGTTGGTGTCTAACCTTGCTCCTACTCCAAGCCCTGTGAATACTTTAGCAAATTCTTTTATATCTGCATTGGTATAAGTTGGAATTGGGTTATTGTTGGCGTCTAATTGATAACTTCCATCTAAATTTAATTGGTATAATCCTATTGAAAATAATTGCATAATTTCCCTAGCATAATTTTCGTCTGGAAAAATATTATTTACCGTATCAGTTTTCGGATTATTCATGTGACTTAGGTAATTTCCCATTGCAGGGTGAAGACTGACTTCCAATAATAAGTCTTTATAATTACCAAAAGCATTTCTAACCATTATATCATAATAATTGGCTACTCCAGCTGAATAACCGCTCAAACCTCCTTCTAATGAGATCACACAAATTTGACTTAATGAATAGGCTAATCTCTGGCGTAATAGATCTTTAGCTAACATATTATTCTGCCACCATGCATAATCCATGTGGACATGATTGGGACGTATTGGATAATCGGCCGAATCTCCACCATTCGCAACATAAATACCCAAAGACTTATGATATATACTATCTAAGGTATCTGTGTAATATGTAGGAGGGGTATTCAACTGTTGGTCAATCCAGTTTTCAATTCCTAAATCGGCAACTTCATTGATCAATTCCATATCAGCTCCAAACGAAGCTTGAGATAAAAAACGTGAAGCTTCCATTTGTTTTCCTACTAAACCTTGACCTCCTAAAGTTTTATCTCCTGAGGCATATTCAGCTCCCTGATATAATTGATAATTGTCGCTTGTTGTTACCACTATTCCATCAGAATGTCCGGCCCCAATATAGTCATCATAAACCTGACTTAACAAGGCATTACATACAAGTCCAAGCCCAAACAATAAGTAGATTTTTTTCATATTATTTTTTCAAAAATTTACAATTGGAAATATACAACAATAAAACTTAATTTTGTTAAAAATTACCGATATTTTAAAAATAACTTGATTCTAATTACTTTTCTCTCCTTTATTAGAAACAATAGTTTATCTTTATAGCTTATAATTTTATTTAAGTGAAAATTAGCATTATAACGATATCGTATAATAGTGAAGAAACGATAGAGGATACTATTCTTTCTGTTATTAATCAAACCTATGATAACATTGAGTACATCATCATTGACGGAGGTTCTACAGATGACACACTTAATATTATCAACCAATATAAAAGTCGGATTAACACCATTGTTTCAGAACCTGACAAAGGAATATATGACGCCATGAACAAAGGGGTACGATTAGCCAAAGGGGAACTCGTTGGTATTCTTAATTCTGATGACTTTTATGCAAATAAAAATGTCATTGAAAACATAGCTAAAAATATCAAAGACTATGATTCAATTTATGCTGACCTTGTTTATGTAGATCGGAAAAACACTGATAAAATTATTAGGTACTGGAAGTCGGGCGTTTATAAAAAAGATGCATTTTTAAAAGGTTGGATGCCGCCACACCCTACATTTTTCTTAAAAAAGAAAATATATGATCAATATGGTACTTACAACCTTTCTCTTAAATCAGCTGCAGACTATGAATTAATGCTTAGAATGCTTCATAAAGAAAACGTTTCTACAACCTATTATCCTGAAACGATTACTAAAATGAGAGTTGGAGGTCAAAGTAACGCTTCTATTTCAAATAGGCTAAAAGCCAATAAAGAAGACAGGAAAGCCTGGGAAATTAATCAGATGGACCCTAAATTTTACTCTTTATATCTAAAACCTTTAAGGAAAGTAAGTCAATTTATTCGTAAAAAATGAATATAAAATCAACATTAATTTTTGGTGGTATAGCTTTATTTATAGCTGTTATTTTAGGAGCACTTGGGGCTCATTATCTTCGTGAAACTCTAGCATACCCCGCTTCAAAAATAGCTAGTTGGAAAACGGGTGTTCAATATCAACAAATCCATGGATTAGCATTAATTTTATTAGCGATTCTTCAAATTCAATTTCCTAAACTGAAGCTTAAAACAGTTTCTATATTATTTAAAGCAGGCACTGTTTTATTTTCTGGTTCTATATACCTCCTTGCTATGAACTACAGTTTTGCTATAGACTTTTTACCGAAAATATTTGGCCCTTTAACACCGCTAGGAGGCTTATTATTAATCTCTGGATGGCTACTTTTTATTATCAATTTACTAAAAGTTAACTTCAACAATGAATAAAGATCAAATTGCTATTTTATCACCCTTACAAGTTGAGCAAAAACTTCAACGAATTGCCCGAGAGTTAATTGAACTACATTACAACAAAGATGAAATTGTAATTATTGGAATTAGTGACAGAGGAGTGAAAATTGCGACAAAAATATATGATATTTTGAGTCAAATATCTCAACTAAAATTGTCTTTTTTGAAACTCACCCTTAATAAAGACATTCCCAACTCTAGTGCAATTGAATTGTCTGGAAGTAAAAAAGAATTAGAAAATAAGTGTGTTGTATTAATTGATGATGTTTTGAATTCTGGTAAAACATTAATTCATGCAGCTAGTTTTTTACTGGAAGAGAATATTTCACAATTAAATACTGTAGTTCTAGTAGATCGAAGACATCGTCTCTTCCCTATTCGCGCTGATTTTGTTGGTTTAACCTTATCTACTACTTTAAAAGAACACATTTCTGTTGTTGAAGTTTCTGAAAATCAATTTGAAGTTTATTTAAATTAATGGTTAGAAAAATAATAGGTGTAAGCTTAGGTCTTCTAATTGGTGTATTTACTGTAGCACTTATTCAAGCTATTGGTCATTTTGTACACCCTACACCTCAAGGAATTGACTTGAGTGATGCAGCTGCATTAAAAAGAACAATGGAGTCAACTCCTGTTTACGCTTTTCTTATTATCATCTTTTCTCATTTTTGCGGTGCATTTTTAGGAAGTTATCTAGGCAATAAGTTTTCCCAATCTATTGGAAAAGCAGGACTTATCATTGGCGCTATTTTTTTCTTTTATGTTGTTTTCAATCTTATTGTTATCCCCTATCACCCAATTTGGTATGTTATCCTTGATATACTCTTGACTTTTTGGGGGGCATGGATTGCTTTTAAAATCACATTAAAACGACAAGTATGAGTTTAGATTTTGATGAGTTAAAAACTTTTTTAGATAATAAAGTTGAACAATACAACAACCTAAGTTTTATCGAAAATGATCCGATTAGTATCCCTCATCTTTTTTCAGATCCGAAAGACATCGAAATAAGTGGTTTTATAACTGCTACTATTGCCTGGGGAAAACGAGAAATGATTATTAGAAATGGCAAACGTATTGTAGAAGCCATGGATTTTCAACCTTATAATTTTGTTTTAAATTATAATGAAACAACAGACTTTAAATACCTTGAAGCTATTAAACATAGAACTTTCAATAGTGCTGATTTAAATTATTTTATCAAAGCACTTCAATACTGCTATCAAAAGCATGGTGGTTTAGAACACTTATTTTCAAATGCGATCTCCCCTAACTCTACATCGATTAAAGAAGCTATCATTAACTTTAGGTCTTCTTTTTTTGAAATCGCGCAGGAAAATAACCAAAGAACTTTTAAACATGTTTCTAATCCAGCCAAAGGATCTGCAGCAAAGCGAATCAATATGTTTTTAAGATGGATGGTCAGGAATGACAACAAAGGGGTTGATTTTGGAATTTGGAAATCAATTTCTCCCTCAATCCTCTCTTGTCCTTTAGATGTTCATTCTGGCAATGTGGCGCGGTCTTTGAATATATTGTCGCGCCAACAAAATGATTGGAAAGCGCTTGAAGAGCTTGATCAAAACTTAAGACAACTAGATCAATATGATCCTGTAAAATATGATTTTGCCTTATTTGGGCTAGGAATTAACGAAAATTTTAAATAAACATTTACTATGAAAACATTACTAACAACAACTTTTACACTCATTACAGTATTCCTTTTTGCCCAAGATGTAAAACTAAAGGTTACTTACAAAGGGCAAGGCGTATCTGGACACACAGTATCGGCCTATATCCAAGGACAAAAAAGAGGTTCTGGTGTGACCAATGATGCTGGAGAAGCTACTATTCACATTAATGGATTAAATAGTTTATACCTCGATTGGAAAGGAGAAAAAAGATGTGACAATGGAGAAAAAAAGTGGGAAGTTAATGGTTACGGGAAACTAGATGAAAACAATTTTTTCCACCTAAAAATGGAAGAGATTACAGAAATGATGGCTAAAGAATCTGGAGGTTTTATTAGTGAAAGTATGTTAGCAGCATCTTATGGATTAGTTTGCGGTGGTAGTTCAGCTACATCTTCTAATTCCCCTTCTTCATCTAACTCTTCTTCGGCTCAATCAAATGATCAATCTGATGATGACTGGTTTAAAAAGCAAGAAGAAAAACGCGAACAACGCGCGGCTGAAAGGGAGCAATCTATGGATGATTTTATCTCTGGTAAAACTAGAGAAGAAGGGTTACAAAATCAAAAAGTAAGCCTTAACAACTCCATCAATTCTATAGAGCAAAAAATTCAGAATAAAGAACAAAAGATAGCTAAAGGTAAAGTTACAGGTAAAGATGCTGAGATTACCGAACTTGAAATAAAAGAATTAAAATTCAAAAAAGAGATTAAGCTCAATAAATTAGAAAAAGTAAATCTACAACTAGAGAAGAACACGTTAACTAAAGCTGAAAGAACTGCATTTAAAGATCGTGAAAATAAATTAGAGGCACAGAAAAAAGAAGTTAAAGAACAAATAAAAGCTAAGCAGAACAGTTCTTCTAACTATACACCAAAAACAACTGAAAAAGTTGAAAAAGAAGATCATTTATTAACGCAAGAAGACATTGCCAAAATGAGCACTAAAGATTTAAAATTAAGAAGAGCAAAAATAAATCCTACTATTGGTGCTAATAAAATGAAACTTAAGCTTAAATCAAAATCAATGGGAGCAGCAGAGAAAGCTGAATTAGAAATCAAAAACACTAAACTCTCTATGGTCGTAGACTTAATCAATAATGAATTAGAAAAACGAGAGAAATAGTCATGAAACTGCCAGGTAAACTAGCACGAAAAATTCAAACTAGAGTTGACGAAAATTTTTATCGTACACTTTCAGTCAATTCCGATGTAGAAACGATTGACTTTAGTTCTAATGACTACTTGGGATTAGCTAAAAATACTTTTAATCACGCTTCTCAAGTTGGCGCTACAGGTTCTAGACTTATCTCGGGAAATTATCATGAAATAGAAGATCTAGAACAATTTATTGCCCAGTATCATAATGTCGCATCCAGTTTAATTTTTAATAGCGGTTATTCGGCAAATCTTGGGTTGTTATCTAGTTTACCTCAACGCAATGACATTGTTTTATTTGATCAGGAAATACACGCCAGTATTCGAGATGGAATTCGACTCTCTAATGCTAAAAGTTATGCGTTTAAGCATAACAACTCTAGTGACTTAAAAGCGAAACTGGAAACCCATCAAGACGCTATTGTTTATGTTGTAGTAGAAGCTATTTATTCTATTAGTGGCGATTCACCAGACCTCGAAGAAATGAGTCAATTATGTCAAACTTATGGGGCTTACCTCATCGTAGATGAAGCGCATAGTTTTGGTATAGCTGGTCCTAATGGCTCAGGTCTGATTAATGCTCTTCACCTTGAACACCAAGTTTTTGCTAGGGTTATCACCTTTGGAAAAGCATTAGGTTGTCATGGGGCTGCCGTACTAGGATCCAATGAACTACGTAATTACTTAATTAACTTTTGTCGATCATTCATTTACACAACAGCTCCATCATTGTCGACTACCCAAACTATTCATCAACAATATTTGAAATTAAAAGCAACTGAAACAAGCCGTAAATACCTCCAACAATTAAAGGCTCATTTTTTAGAGCATTTATCTTCAGACATTCGCTATACAACTGGCAATCATAGTGCTATTATTGCAATTATTATTGGTAACAATAGCCAAACGAAGTTGATCGCTCAACAGCTACAAAATAAATATTTTGATATAAAACCTATACTATCCCCTACTGTTTCCAAGGGGAATGAATGTATTAGAATATGTCTTCATAGTTTTAATACACTGGAGGAAACTGCTCAATTAGCTCATCTTATCAATCAATTATATGAAAGATAGCATCTCTTTAGCTGACATCAATAAATTAGCGATACCAGCTATTTTATATAACATCACGGAACCTCTGTTGGGTTTAGTTGATTTAGCTATTATTGGACAAATTCCTGAGCATGCTACGGAGGCTAAAGGAGGAGTTGGATTAGCCGTTGGGTTAATTTCTACCCTAGTATGGGGACTAGCTCAAGTAAGGACAGCAATCTCTGCTCAAGTTGGAAAATATTTAGGGATGAATCAACTCGAGAAGATTAAAACATTAATTCCTCAATCCTTAGTTTTAAGTATTTTATTAGGTGTTATTTTTTGGTTACTTACAGTTCTATTTTATCAACCGATTTCTGCTTTTTTATTTAATGACACCAATCTAAAAACATTAGGGTTTTCACTTGACTACTATAAAATAAGAGCAATTGGCCTTCCTCTTTCTTTATTTATTGCGGGGGTATTTGGTATTTTTAGAGGTTATCAAAATACGTCATGGGCGATGTATATTAGTTTAATCGGAGGTGTTTTTAATTTAATTCTTGACTTCATACTGATCCATGGTATAGACGGCTACATTCCCTCAATGGGAGTACAAGGTGCTGCACTAGCGAGTTTAATTGCTCAGGTTATTATGTTTAGTTTATCCATTATTTTTCTATTAAAGAAGACTCCATTTGACTTAAAACTTTCCTTAAAAATAAACCCTGAGCTCAAGAACACATTGTTATTGACATTAAACATGCTCATACGAACACTTGCACTTAACGCTACTTTTATTATCGCTTTACGTTTTGCTAATGGTTATGGAAAACATGCGCTATCGGCTTATGCTATTGGTATAAATATTTGGCTATTTTCTTCTTTTTTTATCGACGGATACTCCAATGCAGGGAACGCTATAGCTGGAAAACTCTTGGGACAAAAGGATATTCGACAGCTAAAGAAATTGGGATTATACTTGATTAAATTAAACAGCGTTATTGCTACATTACTAGGATTGACATACTTTATTTTTAGAGAAAAAATTGCTGCCCTATACTTTGACAATAGCCTAGACCAGACTATTTTCTTTTCATTCTTTTGGATTATCATCCTTGCTCAACCTATTAACTCGATTGCTTTTACACTTGATGGTATTTTTAAAGGATTAGGAGAAGCCAAAACACTTCGAAATATTTTGTTAGTTGGTACTTTTCTTATTTTCATTCCCTTGATAGTTCTTTTTGACTTTTTAGGTTTTAATATTCAAGGTATTTGGTATGCTTTTTTTGCTTGGATGTTTTGGAGAGCTGCTAGTCTATTTATTTTGTTCAAGAAATACCAACTAACATCACCATAACTTTAAAATGTTAACTTTCCTTAACTTCTATGTTTTTCTTTAGACTTTTAAAAAATCATTTATTATTTTTATGTTGTTGTTAGCTAAATTATACTAAAGCTAAAATCAAAAACAATATAATTATGAGTCATAAAACAGATATACAAGTTCGATTTTCAGATTTAGACATGGCAGGTCATGTCCATAATGCCACCTATTTAAGCTACTTTGAACAAGGAAGAATAGATTTCTTTAAAGGGATTGCCGACCGAGAGTGGAATTGGAAAAAGAAAGGAGTTGTATTGGGTAGAAATGAGATTGATTATATTGAAATTATCAAGTTACATGATGAAGTTTATGTACTCACTAAATGTGAACATGTAGGAAATAAAAGCTTTACACTATCCTACGAGTTATACAAAAGAAAAAATGGAGAAGATATTCTATGTACGAAAGGAAGAACCATACTTGTATGTATGGATTTTGAAACAGGTGAATCAGTTTCTTTATTTGAGGAGTGGAAAGAACTATTAGAAGATTCTCTTAAAATCAATAGTTAATTAAACCAAAAACAGTTAAAAAGTAGTCTATGAGACTACTTTTTCATCGCTTCGTAAGCTAATTCTAGTGCTCTCCTTAGCGTTTCCTCTTTAGATAAATGTGAGTTATCTAATACTACAGCATCTTCTGCTTTGACCAAAGGACTTTCTTTTCGATTAGAATCTTCAAAATCTCTTTGAGCAACATTTTCCTCAACATCTTTAAGAGAAACTTGATATCCTTTTTCAAGCAATTCTTTATAACGTCGAGCTACTCTAATTTCGTTATTCGCTGTAATCCATAATTTCAATTTAGCAGCGGGAAAAACAGCAGTACCAATATCTCTTCCATCCATAACAATGGCTTTATTTCTTCCTAATCGCTGTTGAAATTCTACTAATTTTTCTCTTACTTCTTTTATTTTACTAACCTCACTAACATTTCTAGAAACCTCTATAGTTCGTATAATTTCTTCAACATTATTTCCATTAAGGTAGGTTTCTGACTTACCAGTACGGCTATTGTAATTAAAAGAGATGTTGATATTTGAGAGATGATCAACAATCAAAGTGCTATCTATTGGCTCTCCTTCCACAATTAACCCCTCTTCCATTGCATAGAAAGTAACCGCTCTATACATCGCTCCAGAATCTATATACACATATTTCAACGCTCTTGCTAAAGCCTTTGCTAAAGTGCTTTTACCACAAGCAGAATGTCCATCTAACGCTATAATTATATCTTTCATCTTGGTAAAAAAAAGGCTGCTCAACAAAAGAACAGCCAACTATTTATTCAATAAAATATTCTAGGTTTATCAATTAAAGCTCTTCTACTTCAATCATTTTAAAAGGGATATCTATAATAGCTTGATAATCCTCACCAGCTTCTAACATATCTTCATCATCTTCTTCATAGTACCAATTAATCTCAATGGTAGTACCTGATAAAGTTTCTAATTTTTTAAATACATCCAAGATACACTTAGAAGAACTTGTGTTAAAATATTCCAATTGAACATTCACAACCGTCTGATCTTGAGGAGAATTTCCATAATTTTCGATCCAATCTAAGATTGGCTTATAAAATTCTATTGAGTTCTCAGGTATAGATCTCCCTTTCAACAATAACTCCCCGCTTTCATTAAACTCAATTGTTGGCGTTTTTGCCGAACCTTCAATTTTTAATTCTTCCATATCTACCTAAATTAAATATCTTTATTAATCTTTTCAACTTTAACTATTAATGTAAAAAAGGAATATTTATCATCTGTTTTGATAAAATTATACTCCAACTTTTGACCAGATTTTCTTGCTATATCAATAAATCCTAATCCTCCTCCCCCTTTAACGCTGATCTCTCCGTTATTCAAAGTCTCTTTGTAAAATCGCTTTAACTCATCTTTACCAAGACTGTTAACATGATCAATTCTTGACTTTAACTTTTCCACATTTTCAGAAAGCAAATAATTTCCCGTTACGATTTGGTATTCGTTGGGCATTCTGCTTATCATAAAAATAGAAGATTTGATATTATTCAATTCTTCAGGAGTCCCTTGAACATCAAAATCATCAATATGATGATATAAGTTTTGTAAAATTTCTACCAATACATTAAATACTTTTTTACGCTCTTTGGCTGGATCTTCTAATTCTTCCATTCGAGTTTCTACGATTTGAAGAATAGAAGTCAGTAACTCAGAAGTTATTGCACCTTTAAACGAAAGCAAAATCTTATTGCTTTCCATCTTCTTATATAAATCGTATATATTTAACATTCAGTTTAATCAAAAACTTATGCAACAAATATAATTAAATACTTTTATTTTAACTGTTTCTCTTTATTTTTTTTGATAGAATCTTTACTAACATTTCTTTTTTTATAATTCAGCTAGATTATTTTCTTAATTTTACTTTCTATGAAACTATCTTTTAGTTATATCATCATTATTTTTTCAACTTTTTTCTTTAGTGATTGTACGTTAATTAACTACGATTATTCTAAAGCTCCACTTACACAAGAAGAAAAAATTCACCTTAGCGTTAGTGATAGTATTCAAGCAATATTAAAGAAAACTCATGGCGCTAACTACTTTCCCTACACCTTCAATCAATTAGAAGTTGACAAACCGACTGCCTTTATCACTTTAGACAGTTTATACAACGAAAGAAAAATAATTGTACAGCAGAAAAAAAAGTTAAAAGACTCTTACGATAGCTTACTTTCTATTTGTAACCATAAAATTGAAATGCAAAAAGAGCAGATAAATACGCTTCAAGTATACCACACTTATAAAATGGAACATATTTACATGGTCAAGTCCCAAGAAAACTATGTTTTATATGAACAGTTATTTATCCTTTTCCCCAATTATCAACCTAAAGAGATTCAAACTAAATTAATGACCTCACTTACTAATAAAGAACGTTCACTTTTTGATTATTTCAGTCTGCAAAGTCCTTTATTTGAAACAGAAGACCCAGTTTATAATGAACAAATGGATCAAATAGTTTACAAACGTTTTAATGATGCATTAGCTAATGAAACTCTCCACAAAGAAGAACTTTTACACACCATACTCTATGCTGTTAAATACATTAGGAAATATAATCGCTTTAATGAAGAGGACATTGCTAAAGAAATGGCTAGAAGGTGGTTAAGTAAAAATAATTATTCTCATATCATTCCTAAATACGGGAAGCTTATTAAAACACTAAAGCAACATGAAATTAATGGCTACGTTCTGGATGTGACGGACAAAAGAGGTCAACAAAAGATTACTTTTACTTTTGACTTAAACCTAGTCATTATCAATACGACAATACTATGAAACTAACACTTCTACTCTTCTCTACCTTTATTTTTTTCAAGCTAATTGGGCAAGTTGATTCTTATGATTATGTCAATTATAAAGGAGACACTATTCAACTAGCTGTTATTAAAGCCCCTAGTGTATGTGATTGTCACCATGCAGATTGGCGAAACAAAGAACAAAAAAAAATCTGCAACCTTACTTATGACTATGACTTTATGTCTGAGGAAGAACAGGAAGTTTACGATCAACAATTAGCGATTTGTAAATCACCAAGTATATGTGACTGTGCCAATGCAGATCAAAAAGATAAGGGGCTTTTAAAAGCTTGTAATCGAAACTATAATTATGCTAATATTTCTGAAGAACAATTGAAGGAAAACATTGAAAAGCTCAAAAAATGTCCTTCTAAAAAAGAAATGAGTTTTACAATATGTGATTGTATCAATGTAGATGATGATGATTTAAAGAAAAAATGTAATGATACTTTTTTTAACGACAGTTTAATAACTGAGGAAGAACGTCAAAACAATCTTATTCAACTCAAAAAATGTATTGAGAACCAAAGTTATGAATTAGCGGTTACCACATGTGACTGTGCTTTATATGGTGAAACAGATAAAGAGTATAAAGAAATTTGCGACAACAGGTTAAATGAAAAGAAAACCAATAAACGAGAGCTAACCCAATATTTACATGACCTAAAAACCTGTAGAGAAACTGCAACACTAGACCAATACCTTGAAAGAAAGAAAGTAGCAAAATCGGACTATAAATACACCGTATGTTTATGTAATCAAGAAGAAGTTTCTAAAGAAATCGTCAAAAAATGTAATGAAATTTGGATATACAACGAAATGAGTGAAGTCGAGCAAAAAGCTTTTTCAAATACTGTTGCCAAATGTAAAAAATAATTGATGAGCTTGTAACTTTTCTTGCCTTTCAGTTGTTATACAGCAAACTAAAATACCGATTACTCTCTTAATGAAAAGTTTTTTATTCATCCTAATATTCTCATTCTTAACTTGCTCTGGAATATCTCAATCTATTTCAGGTTATGTTTACGATAGTGAGAACCAGCCTATTCCCTTCGTTAATATTTATTTTAAAAACACTCAAAATGGTACTACGACTAATACTGAGGGGCAATACTACTATCAGTTTAATAATGCCTCTTCAGCTGTTTTAACTTTTGATGTCGTTATCTCCTCTATTGGATACAAAACCAAAGAACTTCAAATTATAATTGATAAAAATGAAGATGTAGTTCGTAACTTTTGGTTAGAAACAGACAATATACAACTGGATGAATTGGTTATCAAAGCCAAAAAGAGAGATCCTGCTTATGGTATCATTAATCAAGCGATTCAACAGAAAAAGAAATGGAAATCCCAGTACAACAGTTCTTCTTGTGACGTTTATATCAAGGCCAAAGAAATCATTAGTGAAAAAGAAAAAAGAAGAAGAAAAAGATTAGAAGAAGAACAAAAGATTCAAGCTGAAAATGAAACGACTTTTGATGTAGAAACGCTTCATAAAGAAAAACAAAAACAAGAAGTTCTAAAAATAGCTCAAGAAATGAATATGGCTGAGATTATTTTAACCAAACATTTTGAAGCTCCAAACAATATCAAAGAAATTCGGACAGCTTATAAAAAACTGGGTAATACTTATGCTTTATATTCCTTAACAACTGCCCATTCTGATTTTAATTTTTATCAGAATTTACTCCACAATGAAAAGCTTTGTGATCTTCCTCTTATTTCTCCACTTCACACTACTGCCGTGATCACCTATAAATTCAAATTAGAAGAAACAACTTTTGAGGACGATATTATGCTTTATAAAATTAAAGTCACTCCTCGAAAAAAAGGAAATGCTACTTGGAATGGCTATATTTGGATAAAGGATAAATCATTTCATATCCACAAGTTGGACTTAACTTTACAAAATGGTGGTTTAATTTTATATAATGAATTTAGAATAGAACAAGCATACCAATTCATTGAAGACTCTATTCAAGTCATTAAAAATCAAAAATTTACTTATTACTCCAAAACGAAACGTAACCATTTTAATGGAGAAACAACACTTAACTATAGTAATTATAAGATTAATCCTACTTTTGAAAAGCGCTTTTTCAAAAACGAAGTCGCTGTGACAACCCAAGAGGCCTACCAACGTGACTCTTCTTATTGGGATAAAATAAGGCCTGAACCACTTACACAAAAAGAGCAACGCTATCAATTTATTAAAGATAGCATCTATGCAGTTACACACAGCAAACGCTACTTAGATTCTATTGATTCTGTTTACAACAAGATTACTTTTATGGATGTCTTGTGGGATGGTATAAACATTACCAACCGTCAAAAAAAACAGCGTATTGGCTTTAGTTCGTTAATATCCATGATTGATATCTTTGAAATCGCCAGTCTAAGGTATGGTCCAGGAATGGATTATTTTAAAAAGTGGGAAAATGAAAAATTTCTCTTTGGTTATGGTAATGCCAATATTGGTCTTCGTAACGGAGATCTCAAAGGAATGCTCTGGCTGAATTATCGCTATGACCCCATGCACCTGGGACACTTCTATTTTTATGCGGGCAATCAATTCGAGATGCTTGTAGAGAATGATGCTTTAACCAATTTATTTGTTCGTGACAACTGGATTGAACTGAATGAGACCTATGTTGGATGGAGCAGAGAAATTGTCAATGGTGTTTATTTCTACTCTAGATTAGCTTTTGAAGAGCGCAAACCAATTGATGGCTATAAGTTTGGAACCATTACTGAAGATTGGTTTGGAGGAAATCAAGTATCCACATTTCAAATGTATCAGAGTTTATCGATGCAAAACAGGATCGCTTACACCCCTTTTCAAAAGTATATGACAGAACCCTATCGTAAAGTAGTTTTAGGTTCTAGATGGCCTACTTTTGCTTTGTATTATGAAAAAGGGTTTGACAACCTGCTCGGCTCAGATATTAATTTTGATTATGTTGAAGGTTCTATTAGTCAAAAGTTTAAACTAGGAACTATGGGGACCTCTTCCTATATTGCTAAATATGGGAAATTTACCAATACTCAAGATTTACGATATGCTGATTATATCATCTTTCCAAGGGGAGATAAGTATTTTTTTGCCTCTTTGATGCAATCTATGCAAATTCAGGATACGACCTTAACAGTTACTGATGCTTTTTTTCAAATGCATTATACTCACCATTTTAATGGCGCTATTGTTAACTTTATTCCACTTGTCAAAAAGTTAGGGTTACATTTAGCAGCAGGAGGAAGTGCTCTAATGATTCCTGAATCCAACTATTCTTACGTAGAGGCTTTTGCTGGAATAGAACGAACTTTTAAAGCACAAAGAGCTCGCTATAGAATAGGTGTTTTTGCTGTAGCTGCTGAATCCAACTACACGAATATTAAACCGCGTATTAAATTTGCCATCAACCGATACCGATTACAAGATAATAGTTGGGGATATTAAATCCCCGCCTACTGATGATATTATAATACTTGGATTACCAACCCTTTTAAATACTCACTTTCTGGTTGTGCTAAATTCACTGGATGGTCAGCTGGTTGATGCAATTGATGCAACACCCTTACTTTTCTTCTTGCTTCTATTGCTGCCGCAGCAATCGTATTCGCAAACAATTCTTTATCAACAATCTGCGAACAAGAAAACGTAAAAATAATACCACCTGGTTGAATTTTTTTCATGGCTTTTGCATTTAAACGTTTATACCCTTGAACTGCTTTATGTCTAACTCTCTTATGTTTTCCAAACGCTGGAGGATCTAAAATAATAACATCATATTGAGTATCCGTTGCTGTGATATACTCCAATGAATCAGAAACAAAGCTTTGATGTTTTTCGGCTAAACTAGGGATTAACTTTACATTATTTTCAACTAAGTCTATTGCTTTTTGAGAACTATCAACAGAATGCACTAAACTAGCCCCTTGATTTAAAGCATAAATCGAAAAACCTCCAGAGTAACAGTAGGTATTCAACACTTTTTTCCCTTGAGCATATTGGGCCAATAATTTCCTATTTTCTCTTTGATCAATAAAAAACCCAGTTTTTTGTCCTGTTTCCCAATCTATTGCAAACTCATTCTTGTATTCTATCCCTTTTTTAACAGCATCTTCTGCTCCAAATATGTATTCGTTCTTAGGATCTAGTCCAGCTTTGAACGGTAATGTCTCAGAACTTTTATCATATACAGCCACCAACTTATCTCCTAATAAGTCTTTTAAAATATTTGAAAAGACAAAGCTTAATTTCCACATTCCTATTGAATGGCATTGTAGCACTGCTGTCCCATTATAAAAATCGATGATTAATCCAGGTAAATAATCTCCACCTGCATGAACTAAACGGAAGATAGTTGTTTCTGTAGAATTAAGCAACCCCAAACTTTCTCTCAACTCTATTGCTGTGGTCAATTTCGCTCTCCAATAGTCAATGGTAATCTCTTGTTGTTCAAACTCAAAAACTCGTACACTAATGCTTCCAATTTGATAATGTCCCGTTCCCAAATATTTTCCATTTTGAGCATAAACTTCCACAACATCGCCTTCTTCAAGCTCCCCCTCTACTTGTTGAATCGCTCCTGAAAACACCCAAGGGTGAAATCTTCTTAGCGATTTGTCTTTATCCTTCTTTAATATTATTTTTGAATAGTTCATGTCGCGAAAATAAGAATTATTTAATCAACTAAATATCGTGACATACTTTAATTATAAGACACTTTTGTTTCTTCTAAATTTATTTAAAATAATATGCCTCGAATTATCGAAAAAAAACTAATCAATGAAGAAATTCAAACGCTTTTTGAGTTTACTCAAGATTTTGAAAAACGTGTACAGTGGGACTCTCAAACTCAATCTATTAACTATATAAATGCTGAAAAACAACTCAAAAAGGGAGCACAAGTCACTGTCATTTCAAGTAATGGAGTAAGAATGGACACTGAGTATACAACATTCACACCTCCTCATCAAATTGCGATTAAAATGTTAAATCAGTCTCCTATCTTTCGTGCTTTTAATGGGAGTTGGATCTATAAACGTATTTCAGCCAACCAAACTGAGTTGACTATTCTATATGAATTCAAGCTTCAACCGCTTTACAGGTTACTCCAACCTATTGTTCTCAAAAAAACACGTAAGAACATGCGCAATAAACTAGAAGATTTAGCTTACACAATTGTTAATAGATGATAAAAAATAAACTATTCAATAGTACGCTTTACTTTTTACAACTATCTTTGTGCCTATGGGAACAAATGTAACACCTTATAACGATTCTAATAAATCAAAAAAAGAACAAGTAGCGGAAATGTTTGATAATGTTTCAGGTAAATATGATTTTTTAAATCATTTTTTGTCACTTGGAATTGATCATTTATGGAGAAAGAAAGCCATTAAAATTATTGGCAAGCACAATCCTAAAAAGATATTAGATATTGCAACTGGTACTGGTGATTTTGCTATTGCAGCATTAAAAATAAAACCAGAGGAAGTAATTGGTGTTGACATCTCGAATGGGATGCTTGAAAAGGGACGTGAAAAGATAAAAAAACGTAAAGTTGAAGATATTATCACCTTAAACTATGGCGACTCAGAAGACTTACCTTTTGAAGATAATGCTATGGATGCCATTACAGTTGGATTTGGTGTGCGTAACTTTGAAAACTTAGAGAAAGGCTTAAGTGAAATGTTAAGGGTTTTAAAACCTGGAGGTGTTGCAGCTATTTTAGAATTTTCTAAACCTAAAAAATTTCCGATGAAACAAGGTTTTGGTTTTTACTCTAAATATATCATGCCTGCAATTGGAAATACTATTTCAAAAGACTCGACTGCTTATACCTATTTACCAGAATCAGTTGAAGCTTTTCCTGAAGGAATGGACTTTGAAAAAATCCTGATAAAAGTTGGCTATAAAAACATCAAGCAAGATTTAGTTTCTGGGGGTATAGCTACAATTTATAGTTGTGAGAAATAACTAATATTCCTCACAACTATAGAGGTGTATTACTTTTTACCTTGCTCAAACTTTATTTTTACAATTGTTGGTGCATAATATTTTATAATAGGTAATGCGAGTAGGGTTTTAAACATCCATCTTTGAATTCCTCTTGGAAACTCATAAGGCTTTTCTTCTATTACAGTAATATTTGATGACCATTCCTTTATTTTATCAATTTCGTTTCGATTAATTCCCCATGGCATTTTTGGGGTTGTATAATCTTTTGTTTTTTTCAAGCCTTTCATTGTTTTATTGGAGAGCCAATGCGGTATAGCATCAAACATTAAGAAGCCCTCTTTAAAGGAATTTAGCATATCTTCAATAATAGCTTTTACCTCCTTTTCATTTAGATACATAAAAAGTCCTTGAGCTGTAATAAAAACGGGCTTGTCTTTAGGAACTAAATCAAACCAACTTCTATCCAAAACCGATAATGGTGAATGAAAATGACGTTGACTTGGTTCTATAAATTGTTCTCTGATTTCTATAGATTCTGGCAAATCAACACTTATCCAAAATGCATGATCTTCCTTTATTCTAAAACGCTGAGTTTCTAACCCCTCTCCTAGATTTACAATAGTACCATCAGGAAATTCGTCTAAAAAAGCTTTTATTTCTTTATCAAAAATCAATGATCTTACAGCATGAGAAGGTTCAGCTTTTCCAAAACTTTTTTCATAGTCATAATCTATTGAGTGGTATATTTCGACACATTTATCATCTTTAATAATTGCATCATCTCGCATCGCTTCTGTAGCTCTATTATGTAGGGTCCAAAGCATTGTCTCAGGAACTTCTTTTAGGCTAGATTTTATTTGATTATTCATACTAAACATGGTTTTGTTTTAATAATGTTATGGTTGATATACTAAAGAAAAGAATGAAAATAATATTACTCCATCCTCCAGCTATTATGATTAAAAAAGGTTGTGGGAGCAACTCTATAATACCTGAGAACCAAAAGAGCACAAATGGTGAACTAAAAACAACCCATATAGGATAGCTGGTCTTTTTGGTAACAATAAGATAAGTCAATAATATGTACGCCACTAAAGACGGAAAAAACATCATATAAAATAGCATTACAGAATAGGGTTCTGCTAGACCTAACGCCTCTTGATTATCCAAAGAAGACATAAACCCTAAATGCGGAAAAAGTGCATGGAAGCTTCCTCCATACATTATTCCAAAAGAGAGTAATGCAAAAATGATTTTACCTATTGTTTTGTACTCTTCTTTTATCGCTAAGTATATTTGATAAAAACCAATAGCATATAAAAATGCAGCTAGCGGACCTATCAATCCTCCTATCATTAATCTATTATGTTCTACATTACCTAAGACTCCTACCAACTCTTCTCTAAAGTTTCCTAAATCCTCTGGAGTATAATATAAAAGCATGTCCCCCATAAACATAAGAGTAGCTCCAATTACACCTATTGCTCCTGTTATTTTTATTTTATTTTTCATTATTCTAATTTTAAAAAAGAACAATGTTCTTTTTTTGTTCAAAAAAAATTAGACGCCTAATAACGCCTTCCATCCAGCTGTACCAAAGCTGATATAATTGGACATAAATTCACTGATTTCTTTTTCTTCTAATTCATCGTGACTAACAATTTCACCTATAGTTGTAAACATCCATGAACTCAGTGTATGCAGAAAAAACGGTGATATCTCAGTATTTAAGTTAGGGTATTTAGCCTTAATATTTTTAAGGAATTCAATAGATACTACAGTATATTTTTCAGAATAAACCTCTTTAAAATTTTCTAATGAAGAACCATAGGCATGGAACAGTAATAGCCTTAATTCATTTCTAAAATTTTTAACTAAGCTGACCATCATTTCAATACTCTTTCTCTGATAATCTTCTGAGTTAAACAGTTCTAAAGAAAGGTAATCATCTTCTGTATGCTGTTCATACAAACAATCTATGTATGAAATTAATGGTGCTAAAACAGCCCTAAAAATTTCATCTTTGTTATTAAAATAATTGTAAATATTACTCAGCCCTATTCCAGACTTTTTTGATATTTCTCGCATCGAAGTATTTTTGTAGCCGCGTTGTATAAACTCTTCTTTTGCAACAACTAAAATCGATTGATATATTTCATCTTTCTTTCTCTGCATCGGATTTCAAATTCAGTGCAAATATAACATAAAAACTTTTATTTAGAATCTATCTAAATAAAAAAAATACATTATAGTGTCAAATGAATCAATTTATACTAACTACATAATAATGTAAAAAGCATTTGTCAAGGCGATATAATCGGCAGTATAATCGTGTCTTTTTCCAGTTTCAATAATCAACTCCTCTTCTATTACCTTTGCTACTAGAGTATTTGTTAATTCAAAAACAATGCGATGTGGTGCTTTATGTGGAACAGGTTTAACCCATGTTTTTCGCTTTAAATGTAGACCATAATTTACACATTCTTCAATACATTTTTCAGCATTTTCTACAGGTAAAATCATCGCTAAAACGCCATTTTTAGTTAGGTGGTTTTGAGCAAAATTTAGAATATCTATATAATGCAAAGAATCGGTATGCCTAGCATTATTTCTATTAGCTGTTCCTGCTTTTAAACTATTTTCAAAAAATGGAGGATTGGAAACCAACACATCAAACTTCGCATTAGGCTGAAACGATTGTAAAGAGGTGTTAATGAGTTCTACTCGATCTGCCCAAGGAGATTCTTGAATATTGAATGCAGCATCAATCATTGCATCTTGATTAATTTCTACAGCTGTAACTTTTGCATGAAGATTTCGCTGTGCTGTCATTAAAGCAATAACTCCTGTTCCAGTTCCTATATCCAAAATTGTTTTTGCATCACCAACGTCTACCCAAGCTCCGAGCAAAGTTCCATCAGTACCAATTTTCATTGCTGTATTATCTTGTCTGATATTAAATTGCTTATATCTAAAAACTCCCATGAACGCAAAAGTAATAATAAAAAAAGAGGAAGACTTTTACAGCTTCCTCTTTTCAACCAATTACAATTCACTATTAATGAATTATTAATTTTTTAATGAGTTGATTCTCTCTATCAGCTGGTAAAAACCTGATATAATAAATTCCAGCACTTCCTATTTCATCACTACTTAAAGTCATGAAAGGGTTATCTATCTTTTTACTTAATACTAACATCCCAGTAGCGTCATAAATATCATAAGCGGTAAATTGCTGTTGATCGTCAAGCACTTCTATATTAACTTCTCCATTGGTTGGATTTGGATAAATAGCAACACTTTCTATTGCTTTATCATTAGAAACTCCAACATATTGAGGCGACTCATTGTATAATATTTCAACCTCTTGCTCTGTTAGTGCGCGATCATACATTCTAAAATCATCTATTACTCCATCAAAGTACTGAGTGGAAGTAGCAAAATAACGTCCTATTTCAAGGTTAGCTGTACTTCTATAGTCTGAATTGTTGTGTTGACTATCATAAGTTCTGGTTAGCACGCCATCAATCCATATCTTCCATACACTACCATCAATTGTTGCTACAATATGTTTCCATGTATTGTCTGTAACATTCGTATATGAATTAATATTGATAGGTACAGAATTTCCATCCCTTCCAGCTATAATTAATTTTGAATCATCAGTTACAAGATGATATCCAGCATCTTCCTGCCATATATATTTACCTGCAATCCACTGATAAGATGGAGAACTCGTTTTTATCCAAACTGACATGCTAAGTTTATCAATAACTGAATAATTATCACTTCCTATAAAAATGTAATCGTCCACCCCATCAAATAAATAGGCATTATTAGGACGTCCAAATCTATCATCAGTTAAAGTTGCCCCATAGACTACTCCATCACGTTGATGTGGAGAAGCATCATCTGCATTTCCAGAAAAAGGCAAATGAAGCAACAGGTTATTAGGAACAAGTTGCCCGTAAATCATTGTAGTGCAAAATAAAATAATAAGAGTCATTTTTGTTTTCATAATACTTTAAAATTAGTTAATAAGCATTTTCTAGTCAGTTTAAAATATTGATTGATCTTACTAAAATGATAGCCACTGAACTGATTTCAACATGATCGTCTATTTCATCAAAATTTAATGTATTCAGCTTTTAAAAATAAATAGTCTCTATCAACAATATCTACTTCCTTTTATAATAAAGTAACTATAAATTAAACGGTCTCCTTTAACTCCTTTCATTTTTTGAGTTAACGGTATCATTCTCTCATTTTTTGTGCAAAAAAAAACTCAAAACAAATTGTTTTGAGTTTTTATAAAAATTAATTGTAAGCCTACATTGGCCAAATAATTGTCTCTTCATCTTTCCAAAGTGGACTCCACTGAATCTCTGATAATTCCCCCTCTTCAAACCAAAAGTTAATGCTCTCTTTTTCTAATGTTACTACACTATGATTAGGAATATCATCTGTAGATAAGTCTTCTAACACAGCATTATTAAAACCTTTTATTTTTAATAGATTCATCAATGAATCGGTATCCAAATCAATTACTTTTTCTCCTTCAAAAGTTGAATTTTCAGAACTAGAAGCGATTGTTCCTAAACGCCATTCATCATCTTTATCAAATGAAAAAGACAACTCTAATTCGTCATAATGCCAAGCTTCTGTATCTTCTTCTTCTCCCCCCTCATAAGAAAAACCATCTTTTTCATCTGGCTGTCCTAAAATCTCTACTAATTGGTCTCTAGTGATTCCAAACTTAATTTCACCTAAACCTTCTCCTATTTTTACTGCTGTATGTTTCATTTTAATGAATATATTTTTTTGCAAATTTAGTGGTTTTAATTATATAAAGTATATATACCTAACACATTGTTAATAAATGGAGTTATTTTTAATTAAAGCATTCCTTATCTAACATTAACCAATAGTAACTATTGGTTAATATACGCTGCCAGATCTTCCAACTGTTGATGGCTTAAACGTTCTAAAGTATAATTGGGCATGTATGGTCGATACCCCGGCAAAGCATACGTCCCTTTTCTGGTGATATTATACAAAGAAAAATGATTATGTCCTTTTATATTTTTTTTGAGGTGCTTTAAATCAATCTTATTTTGATCTAACGTATAATTGGTTACTCTACCTGTAGCATGACATTGCATGCAACTAATTTCATAAATTAACTTACCATTTTCTGCATTTCCACTAGAACCATATCCTCTTTTATCTTCTGATAAGGGATCTAAAAATGTAGCTGGCGAATATTGTAGATAAAACGTTTTTATCCATTGTATTAGTTCCTCATTTTTTTGCCCTGGTTGGTAACTGTTTAATTTGATGTAATCTGCTTTTGTTAGTTTTAAATCCTCTAGCTTATATTCAATACTATACAAATAAGCCATGACAGCTTTCAACTCCCATTCTTCAAAAGCTCTCCCTTGAGAACATTCTACTGTACACAGGTGAATGGCATTAACTAATGTATCTTTTGCAGGTTTTACTAGATCTCCATACTTTACTTGATAATCATCATTATACCAATGTTCTCTATTCACCATGCCATAAAATGTAGTACCAGATAAAAAAGGAATGTTATTTTCTACAGCATAAGCTAATCGTGCTTCAGGATCACTTTTTCTCAAATCGGGATCTTCCATCATCACATTATGACAATCAATACACGTGAAGTACTTTGACTGTAAACTCGATTTTTTACCATCAGATTTTATAGTCCTACCTTTTGTTACAATTTCTAATCCTTGTCGAATTAATTCTGGACTAGATTCAGTAGCATAATGAATTGGTTTTTCATCACCTAAAGCCATTAACACCTTCGTTAATGATGATTTCTCAGAAAACTGAACTTTTCCACTATCTGTTGGCATAAAGATTATCCCTGAAAAAATAGTTGCTACAAGTATTGATATTAGTTTCATGGTACTTAAATTTAACTCAGTAAACTTTCGTCTACAATGTTAGGCAAGGTAACTTTTAAATTTGGATTACGCTGCATTTCTCTTTTAATCGCAAACATCGCTTCGTCATTTCTTGCCCAACTTCTTCGAGCTATTCCATTGTTTACATCCCAAAACAACATTGATTTTAAACGTCGATCAGCATCTGTTGAGCCATCTAACGTCATTCCAAATCCACCATTTATGACTTCTCCCCATCCTACACCACCACCATTGTGAATACTTACCCAAGTTGCACCTCTAAAAGAATCTCCTATCACATTATGAATAGCCATATCAGCGGTAAAAGAAGAACCGTCATAAATATTACTAGTCTCACGATATGGAGAATCTGTTCCACTTACATCGTGGTGATCTCTTCCTAATACCACTGGTGCTGATAATCGGCCATCAGCGACAGCTTTATTAAACGCTTCAGCTATACGCATTCTTCCTTCAGCATCAGCATATAAAATCCTAGCTTGAGACCCTACAACTAATTTATTTTCTTGAGCACCTTTAATCCATTGGATATTATCTTTCATTTGCTGTTGAATCTCCTTAGGCGATTCTTTAATCATCTTTTCTAAGACTTCACACGCAATAGCATCTGTTATAGCTAAATCTTCAGGTTTTCCAGAGGTACAAACCCATCTAAATGGCCCAAATCCATAATCAAAACACATTGGACCCATAATATCTTGAACATAAGATGGATATCTAAAAGTTCCTGCCTCTTCATCATCAAAGACAGCTGCACCTGCTCTTGACGCCTCTAATAAAAATGCATTTCCATAGTCAAAGAAATACGTTCCTTTAGCAGTATGTTTATTAATCGCATTGGCTTGCCTTACTAACGACTCTTGAACTTTATCCATAAATAACTCAGGGTTATTGGCCATCATTTCATTCGATTCCTCAAATGATAAACCTACTGGATAATACCCTCCTGCCCATGGATTATGCAATGATGTTTGATCAGAACCTAATTCAACGTAAATATTCTCATCATCAAACTTCTCCCATACATCTACAATATTACCGTCATAAGCAATAGACACCGTTTCTTTATCAGCTTTAGCTTTTCTTACGCGTTCACATAATTCATCTAAATCGGCTATTACTTCATCTACCCAGCCTTGCTCATGTCTTTTATAGGTTGCTGCTGGATTAACCTCTGCAGTTACAGAAACTACGCCTGCTATATTTCCTGCTTTAGGCTGCGCGCCACTCATACCTCCTAAACCTGCTGTTACAAACAGTTTACCAGCAGTTCCTTTATCATCTATTTTTCGACAAGCATTTAACACCGTAATAGTTGTACCATGAACGATTCCTTGAGGCCCTATATACATATAAGATCCTGCTGTCATTTGACCATATTGTGTCACTCCCAACGCATTAAACTTTTCCCAATCATCTGGTTTAGAGTAATTAGGAATCATCATTCCATTGGTTACTACAACTCTTGGAGCATCTTTGTGTGAAGGAAACAATCCCATAGGATGTCCACTATACATCACTAAGGTTTGTTCATCTGTCATTTCAGACAAATATTTCATGGTTAATAGGTATTGAGCCCAATTAGAAAACACCCCACCATTTCCACCATAAGTAATTAATTCTTCTGGATGTTGAGCTACGGCTGGATCCAAATTATTTTGAATCATCAACATAATAGATTTTGCTTGTAACGATTTCCCTGGATACTCATCAATAGGACGTGCATACATTTTATAAGATGGGCGAAAACGATACATGTAAATTCTCCCATATTGGTCTAATTCATCTGCAAACTCTTTGATTAATGTGGAATGATGCTTTTGATCAAAATACCTTAATGCATTTTTTAAGGCCAACTTACGCTCATTTTCAGACAGTATCTGTTTACGTTTAGGCGCATGACTGACCTTATTATTTAATGGTTGTAAAGCCGGTAATTCATTAGGGATTCCTTGTTCTATAATTTCTTTAAAGTTTAGCATTTATGTGTAGTTTGTATCTAATTGAATGCTAAAAATCGGGATTTTTTAAGAGATATACAAGGGCTTAAGGGTCATTTAACAACGTAGTTAAACAATATAAGATTACTTTTATTTAAAGTAATTAAACAATTGCTTCTATACTGAAGTTTCTTCCATTAAACAAGACCTCATCTCCTTGCTTATGATTTAGCAATGCTTGTCCAATTGGAGATACAGGAGAAACTCCAAAGTAAAGCGTGTTCTCCACCTCCATTTTTCCAATACTCACAGCTAAGAAATAGTTACCAACATTGGTAATAACCAAAGCTCCTAACTCTACTTTTTCACATGTTTTAGCAGGATTAATCAGTCCAATTGCTTGTTTGAGTTTATTTGCTTCGGCCAATTGAATTCCATTTTTTTCTGTTTCCAATTGAGCCATTGCTCTGCCTGTCTCATGTTTATCACCCGCACTACTTTTCACTTCAGAATTTGCCGACTCCTGAGCATTTTTAATCGCTAAAAGACTGTTATTAATCCGCTGATCAACATAGGCTACACTTTGTTGATAAAGCCTCTGTTTTATTACCGCTAATTCCATTTACTTTCAATCAAGAATATCAACTCATATATATTACCAACCTCCAAATGAACAGTTAATGCTGTGCATATTTTCAGCAGCCTTTCCTCCCATTAATTTTGCTAATTTAAAGTTGCGACAAGCTTCCTCGGTATTTCCTAATTCTTGTTGACATACTCCTCTATTGTAATATGATTTATAATGACTATAATCAATTGCTATTGCTTTATTAAAATATTCAATAGCCTCTTTGTACTCATTCTTACTAGCCAAAATTGTTCCTTTGATAAAATTCGCATCTAAATTCGATAATTTATTCAATTTTAACGAAGCGTTGATATCTTTTAATGCTTTAGACAGTTCTCCTTTATTGGTAAAGTAGCGTCCTCTTTCATTTAGAGCGGCTATACTTTTCTTATTCTTAACCAAAATTGCATTTAAATCATTTAACCCTTCTGCCTCCATTCCTAAATCAAAATAAGCCTTAGCTCTTTTTAACAAAGCTTCTTCATCTGAAGGGTTTTCTCTTAATTGACGAGTTGTTTGTTGAATTGTTTTCTTATTCAATTTTGCCTGATTATTGATTCTCCAATTTTTATCAACCAATTCCATTTCTTTAACCAAATGTGTTGCTCCTGCATATTTATCCATTACCCATAATACATATTTAATATCTACCATGATATTTCGGCATATTTCTCCATCAAATTTGATATCACTCATGGTACTTTCCCAACTTCTATCAAAGTTGATTCCTATTAAATGTCCTTCTGCATTTAAAGCTGGACTCCCCGAGTTTCCTCCTGTGGTATGATTCGATCCTAACAAACAAATTCTTAAGTCGCCATCAGTAGCATAAGGACCATAATCTTTACTATTCCACATCTCTCTCATTTTAGCTGGGATTTCAAAATCCTTATTCCCTGTATTATTTTTCTCGATAATACCATCCATTGTGGTAAACCAAGTATACTCCATTCCATCTCTAGGTGCTGTCCCCTCTATTTTCCCATAAGTCAGTCTCAACGTACTGTTGGCATCAGCCCAAAATTTAACTTCTGGAAAATGTTTCATTTGAGCTGCTAAAAATTGACGCATCAAATCATCCAAAATCATCGACTCTCTTTTATAAGCTGGTTTTGTCTTTTCTCTACTTTCAATGATACTTTGAGCCAAAATATATGCTGGATCTTTTAAGATGGTCTTTCGAATCTTTTTCTTACTTCCAGACAACAATTTATTGACCTTACTTTCACTCGTCAATACCGATTTTTGATAAAGATAATCTGCATAAGCTTCTACGTCTAATTGGCCATTCTTCGTTTTAAATTTCATCGCCATTTTTTTCAATACCTCTGGTAATAAATCTTGATCAGCATAAGCTATATATAAAGGAACCAATTTCTTAAAAATTGCTTTATCTACGACTACATCATAGTTTTTAAAGTATCCTTTTAAACCAGCCTTTTTCTTAGCTAAGGTTGCATCATAAATTTTCTGATTTTCAATTTCACGCTGTTTCTTCTCGTCTTTCGTATATTTACCCGGAGGTGTTGGCTTATCAAATAATTTATAAAAACCATCAGCATATCGAATAATCTCAGGTCCATAATAATACATTTCAACAAACAAAGAATTTGCCTTTTTCAAGGGTAACATTTTTTCATCTTGTTTAATTAAGCGATATAAAATGTCTTTTTCGTCTCCATTTTTAGGGACACGTTCTAAATATTCTTTTTCAAAGCTTCTTTTCTGCTCTAATACATCTTTCTTTTTTAAACCTAAATTTTGTCCTATCCACTTTTTATAAGCATTACTAATCCTAGATTGTTTTGCCGCATATTTAATTCGAGTTGCATCAGAAGCTGCCATTGCCGCGTCTATAACTGATAAACTTTGTTTTCTCATTTCAATACGAGCTGGGTTAATTACATTAATGTAATCCTCTACAGCTTTAGATGATAAATACTGCTCAGTTACTCCAGGAAAACCAAAGACCATCGTAAAATCATCTTTTTGTACTCCTTCCATTGATACTGGCAACCACTTTTTGGGGCTATAAGGAATATTTTCTACTGATGGTTCTGCAGGTTCATTGCTTCTATTTGCATAAATTCTAAAGACAGAAAAGTCTCCTGTATGTCTTGGCCAAACCCAATTATCGGTATCGCCTCCAAATTTACCTATTGCACTAGGAGGGGCACCTACTAAACGAACATCTTTAAACGTTTTGGTAACAATCATATAAAACTCATTCCCATAAAAAAATGGTTTAATTACTGCGTCATAATTCGTTCCTTTTACTGCATTCTTTAATAGTTCCTGTCCATTTCTTTGACGGATGATATTTGCTTGTGTAACATCCATATTTGTGGTTACACCAATATTCAACTTAGCAGTCACATCTTCTATTCGCTCAATAAATGTTGCGGTTAATCCTTTGTTAATTAACTCTTCGCTCTTTGACATAGCCCAAAAGCCATCTTTTAAGTAATCGTTTTCTAAAGAACTATGTTGCTGAATATTATAATAACCACAATGATGATTAGTTAAAATTAATCCTTGATTAGAAACAACCTCTGCTGTACACCCTCCTCCAAAATGAACAATAGCATCCTTTAAGCTGGAATGATTTATCGAGTAGATATCTTCTGCAGAAAGTTTTAATCCTTTTGCTTGCATATCATCCTCCAAGGCTTTTAACAATGATGGGATCCACATTCCCTCATGTGCCAAAACAGTTAAATTGACAATAAATACACTTAATACTAAACCTATAATTCTCATATCTTTATATTTTCCTTTTCTATTTGCAAAAATGAATCCAATAAGAAAAACTCAATTGAATCCAATTGAGTTTTTCCTTTAATGTCCACAATTATTATGTTGTTCTTCTGCTATATATCCTTGAAGCGTCCCTGCTATCAATTGCTTGAGAACTTCTTCTATATTAGTTTCTTCAATAATAAATGCTACTGTTCTTTTTTCTTTCAATCGTGCAGTCACTAATGCACTAATATCATGCGTTAATAACATATCTACTTCAAAAATTGGATGTACAAATATTTCGACAGCTCTATCGACAAAAATATTGTAGAGGTTTTGCCCCTCTTTTAGTTGAATGTATTCTTGATTAACAACAACTTTATTTTCTATTGTATACACCCAATACTTCAAACATTCATCTGCTTTCCCTGATATATTTGTTTGATCAGTAGATGTTATCGCTACTTTCATGCTCTTATTTATAAACTCCCATATCGCAGAACTTATCTATACGCTGTTCTACTAGATCATCAACTGGAACTTCACTTAGTTTTGTAATGTGTTTTTTTAGTTCAGTTTTAATTTTCTTATACATTTTCTCTGGGTCTGCATGCGCACCGCCTAAAGGCTCTTTTATCACCCCATCAATCAATTTGTTCTTCAACATATCTTTTGAGGTTAATTTCAATGCATTAGCAGCTTGTTCTTTATGATCCCAGTCTCTCCATAAAATTGAAGAACATGACTCTGGAGAAATTACCGAATACCAAGTATTTTCTAACATTAATACTTTATCTCCAATTCCTATTCCCAAAGCTCCACCAGAAGCTCCTTCTCCAATGATAACACAAATTACTGGAACCTTTAATTTCATCATCTCATAAAGGTTACGAGCAATTGCTTCTCCTTGCCCTCTTTCTTCAGCTTCCAGTCCTGGAAATGCACCTGGAGTATCAATTAAACAAACAATAGGTTTATCAAATTTCTCAGCAAGTTTCATTAAACGTAAAGCCTTTCTATATCCCTCTGGATTCGCCATACCAAAGTTACGGTATTTACGCTCTTTAGTATTTCGTCCTTTTTGTTGACCTATAAACATCACCGTTTTCCCGTCTAAAGAACCAAATCCACCAACCATTGCTTTATCATCTTTTACATTACGATCACCATGTAATTCGATAAACTCTCCTTTAGTAATCGCATTAATATAATCTAAAGTATATGGACGTTGTTGATGACGACTTACCTGAACTCTCTGCCAAGGCGTTAAATTGGCATACAACTCTTTTGTCGTATCCTCTAATTTTTGAGAAAGTTCTTCAAGAGTAGCTGAAACATCTACTTTACCTTTCTCTCCTACTTCTTTTGTCTTATCTATTTGCTCTTGAATCTCCTCTAACGGCTTTTCAAAATCTAAGTATATTTTTTCTTCCATTATCGTCTGTATTTTATCAAATCATATAAAATGACTCGAATGCACAAAATTAACAATTCTTTCGGTAGGACAAACACTTGTTGATAAAAAGTAAAAGGATTGTTTTAAAAACTTACAATTACATTATTTCTTTTAACTTTATAGTTCCTTATTATACCTGCCAATGGGAAGAAAAACTGTAGATAAAAAAAGATATGTAGATAAAGCTGTTAAAGATCGATACACAGTAAAATTAATGGTTTATTTTCAAAATAACGGGCTAACGAATGCTTCAATGTCTGAATTGGCAAAAGAGCTAGGTATTAGTAAAACTACACTATACAATCATTTTAAAAGTAAAGAAGAAATGGTTGAAGAGGCCGTAAAATACAAATTAAAAGTTATTGGAGAATACCAATCCGTTATTGAAAACATAACCCTGCCCTATACTGAACGCTACAGAAAATCAATGCTCTTTTTTTGTGTTCAAACTTTCGATATTTCTTCTTTAATTTTAAGTCAATTAGAAACAGATTATCCCTCTGTATGGAAAAGAGTTCAAGTATTCATACGGAATGTAATGCTAGATTTAATTAGTTACTACGAAATAGGTATTGATATTGGCGTATTTAAAAAAGATGCTAACCCACTGTTATTGAGTTTAAATGATCAACAATTTTTTGATCTATTAGCCAATAAGAATTTTTTAAAAGATAACAACATTAAAGTCTTAGATGCTTTTAACCATCACTACAGCATCAAGTTTAATGGTTTAATTATTGGGTAACTTAAATGAAAAAAGGAGAAGTAAATACTTCTCCTTTTCTTTTATTTCAGCACATTGACATGCCCCATTTTTTCTACAGTTTGATTCGTTACATTTGAATAGTAACTTATTTTCCATACATAAACTCCTGTCTTTACATTTTTGTTATTGTGTAAACCATCCCATCCTTTAGATGGTTGATGTGCTTCATATATTAACTGTCCCCATCTGTTAAAGACATAAAAGTTATAATCTTTCGCTTCTATCCCCCTATCAACAGGATAAAACACATCGTTTTTACCATCTCCATTTGGTGTAAATGAGTTAGGTATATAAATATGTTCTGCCTCTCCAACTTCAATTGCTTTAATTATCGTATCTGAACATCCCTCTTCATTTTGTACAATTTGAACAACTTCATAGGTACCAGCGTTAGTATACCAGTACAATGGATTTAAAGAATCTGATGACATACCATCTCCAAAATCATAACTTACTGATGAAGCGCCAACTGACTCATCTGTAAATTGGAGTTCTAACAACTCCATAATCTCTTCTTCCGGCTCATAGCTAAAATTAGCAATTGGTAATTCATTAACCGTAATTGAACTTTGAACGTCTGAAGTATCTCTACAACCTCTGTCTGTCGTCACCACTAAATTAATAGCATAAACTCCTGTATCAGGGAAACAGAACACCCCCTCAAAATCTTGAGTCACTTCTTGGTTAATTCCATTAATAATCCATTCATAACCTGTAATATAATAAGGGCTTTGGACATACGACATATTAGTAGCTGTAACACATTTTTCTAAACAAACTCTATTTTCTACAGTAAAACTGGCTGTTGGTATTGTATAATTACTTAACATCACCGTATCACTAGAGGTCGGACAAACACCGTTTGATAATGTCCAGATCAACTGATAAGCCCCTTCTTGGAAGTTTGATGCAGTAGCATTATAATCTACATCATCATAAAATAATATCTGCGTTGGATTTCCATAATTATTATCGATAGACCAAACTCCTGTAGCTGTTCCTTGAGGTTCATTACCCTCCAATACAGTTGTAAATTGCTCACAAATTATCTGATCAACTCCTGCATCAGCAATTGGCTGATCATATATGGTAATCACAACGGTATCTGTTGCTGGTGTACAAGTTCCATTACTCACGGTCCATACTAGTTGATACGTCCCCTCTTGGAGGTTATTAATATCTGTATCAAATTGTGTAGCATCTATAAATGTGACTGCACTTGGTTGTACATGAGAAGCATCTTCACTCCACATTCCGGTTGCGGTTCCTTGAGGAACATTTCCTGCTAACGTTGTCGTATAGATATTACATAAATCTTGATCTACTCCTGCATCAGCTGTTGGTTGGTCATAAACTCTTATCACAACGGTATCTGTTGCTGGTGTACAGGTTCCATTACTCACGGTCCATACCAGTTGATATGTTCCTTCTTGGAGATTATTAATATCAGTATCAAACTGTGTCGCATCTGTAAATGTAACTGCACTTGGTTGTACATGGGAAGCATCTTCACTCCACATTCCGGTTGCGGTTCCTAGAGGTTGATTTCCTGCTAACGTTGTGGTATAGACATTACATAAATCCTGATCTACTCCTGCATCAGCTGTTGGTTGGTCATAAACTCTTATCACAACGGTATCTGTTGATGGTGTACAAGTTCCATTGCTAACGGTCCATACTAGTTGATATGTTCCTTCTTGGAGGTTATTAATATCAGTATCAAACTGTGTAGCATCTGTAAATGTAACTGCACTTGGTTGTACATGAGAAGCATCTTCACTCCACATTCCTGTTGCTGTTCCTTGAGGAACATTTCCTGCTAACGTTGTGGTATAGGTATTACATAAATCTTGATCTACTCCAGCGTCAGCTGTTGGTTGGTCATAAACTCTTATCACAACGGTATCTGTTGCTGGTGTACAAGTTCCATTGCTCACGGTCCATACTAGTTGATATGTTCCTTCTTGGAGGTTATTAATATCAGTATCAAACTGTGTAGCATTTGTAAATGTAACTGCACTTGGTTGTACATGGGAAGCATCTTCACTCCACATTCCAGTTGCGGTTCCTTGAGGTGTGTTACCCGCTAAAGTTGTTGTATAGATATTACATAAATCTTGATCTACTCCAGCATCAGCTGTTGGTTGATCGTAAACATTAATGACCATGGTATCTGTTGCTGGTGTACAAGTTCCATTGCTAACGGTCCATACCAGTTGATACGTCCCCTCTTGGAGGTTATTAATATCAGTATCAAACTGTGTGGCATCTGTAAATGTAACTGCACTTGGTTGTACATGAGAAGCATCTTCACTCCACATTCCTGTTGCCGT